>DATBSK010000043.1:0-12417 GCA_036559825.1 Acidimicrobiia bacterium
GGCCCGCTCGTCGCGTCGCCGAACTTCCGACACCCGGTCCCGTTCGCGAAGGAGGTCGTGGCGCTCGACGACCTCTCGCAGGGACGGCTCACGCTCGGGATCGGCGCGGGGGGCAACGGTTGGGATGCGACGATGCTCGGCGGCCCCGCGTGGGCGCCACGGGAGCGCACCGAGCGGTTCGAAGAGTTCGTCGAGCTGCTCGACGTGCTCCTGTGCTCTCCGGCAGCGTCGTGGGCTGGCCGCCACTACGCGGCGGACGAGGCGCGCACCGCGCCGGGGTGCGTGCAGCGCCCCCGCGTCCCGTTCGCGATCGCGGCGACCGGGCCTCGCGGCATGGCGCTCGCGGCGCGGTTCGCGGACCTGTGGGTGACGACGGGCGACCGATCGGGGAAGGGGCCGGTCGCAGCGGCGGCCGGAGCCCGGATCGTCGCCGAGCAGGTCGCGCGCCTCGAGGCCGCGTGCCGAGCCGTGGGCCGGGAACCGGCGACCCTGGCGCGGCTAGTCCTGACCGGCCCCTCGCTGGACCCCGGCCTCACGTCGGCGGCGGAGTTCGAGGAGACCCGGGGGCAGTACGCCTCCGTCGGTGTCACCGACCTGGTCGTCCCCTGGCCGCGCGACACCGATCCCTATGCCGGCGACGAGGCGCGCTTCGAGCAGATTGTCGCCGGGTGCGCATGACGCCGTAATCGACGGGGTATCCGGGACGTCAGGTCCTCCGGCGCGTCGGCAGCAGCACTCAAGGGCGCTGCGCACCCCGCCGAAGCGAGAAGAAGGTTGGACACGTCCGCGGGAGGTTGGAGATGGCCGCGAGCGAGCACTTCGTGCACGGCAGCACCGGCGACCGGCTGACGGCCGAGACGCTCGGGGGCGACGTGATCCTGGTCGAGCGCCGCATGAGCCCCCGGGGCTGGGAGCTCGGATCGATCGAGCGGCTCCCGCGGCGGCGCCGCGGCCGGCAGGCGCAGATCGACCGGTTCCTCGGTCGCGACCGCCACCGGGGGTCGCGCGCCGCCTGAGCTGCCGCTACGCCGCAGCGAAGAAGTCGACGAGGAGCGCGCTGACGTCCTCGCCGTGTGTCAGCAACCCGCCGTGCGTGGCGCCGGCGATCTCCGCATAGCTCGCGTTCGGCATCGCGTCTGCAGCCTCACGGACCCGGACAGGTGGCCACAGGTTGTCGTCCTCGAACGCGACCACGAGCGCGCGTTGCGTGAGCCGCGGCCACCTCGCGATCCGCTCGTCATCCTCGATCCAGTCCAGGTCGGCGCTCCACTGGCCGAGTCGCCCCGGGTTCGTCCACATGGGCGTGGCCTCGAGCATCGTGCGCATCAGCTCGACCGTCTCGTCGTCGTTCTGGAGGACCGAGAGCGGTTGCACGAGCAGGACCGCGTCACGGGCGGCGTGGCTCACGAGGTGCTGGTCCGCGACCGTCGCGAGGTCGACCTCGGCACGCGCATAGAGCCGGATGAACGCGCTGCCGCGACCAGCGGACGCCAGCAGCACGACGTCGCGCACGAGCTCGGGACGCCGGTAGCAGAGCTCTTCCGCGATGAAGCCACCGAGCGAGTAGCCGACGATGCGACACGGCGCGAGGTCGAGCGCGTCGATGAGCGCCGCCGTGTCCTCGGTCATCTCGCCCACCGAGTACGGCGCCGGCGGAGTGTCCGACGGCTCGATGCCGCGGTTCGCGAACGTGACGACTCGGTAGCCGGCGTCGACGAGCGCAGGGACCATCGCCAGCTGCCAGAGGATCGGCACCATGTTCGTGCCGGCGACCAGGAGCACCGGCTCGCCGTCACCGAACGACTCCCAGCTCAACCGCACGCCGTTGCACACCGTCTCGGGCATCGGCGCGGAGGGTACCGGCTGCCGCGTGACGAGAGACGTGGCCGCCCTGGCACCCGCCGAGCTCGAGGATGACTACGACGTCCTCGTCGAGTACTTCCAGGATCACACGACCAACGACGTCGCCGACGCGGATCAGCGCGTCATCGACGCCATCACGCACGTGCAGGACCACGTCGGCGAGCACTGCTCCGGTCGGGACTGACCGAGGGGCGTGGCGCACCTCCAACAATGCTCGACTGACGACAGCCGAGCACTCTTGGAGGTGCCGGGAGTCGAACCCGGGTCTTCCGCGTTGTCGGCGGGGCTTCTCCGAGCGCAGCCGGTGGAAGATGTCGGGCCGCCGCCGTCGACCGGCACCGAACGGCGGCCCCAACCTCAGTGAGATGTCCCGGCGGACCCCTGGGGCCAAGCCCTCCGGTGAGCCGCTGTAGATGACGCCCGGGCGCACCAGCGGCGCATCCGGTCCCGGGCGCACGACCTAACGGAAGTTAGGCCGCGAGTGCGAGGTCGTTCTGACTCTCGGCAGTTGTGTTGGTGCCGGCTCTTTCACGACGATCCGGCGACGTCGGCTCGCTTCACCCGCCTCGATCCACGGAATCGAAGCCACGCACCCCCATGTCAAGTGCCGGATCGTGCGCGTGATCCGACAAGTCGAGTGTAACGGCAGGGCGGGTCGTCACCTTCCGAGATCACTCGCGGACGCGCTCCTTGAGGGCGCGCTCGGCCTCGCGCTTGGCGTCCCGGGCGGCGATCGCCTGACGCTTGTCGTAGTGGCGCTTCCCGCGGGCGAGGGCGAGCTCGATCTTGGCCCGGCCGTCCTTGAAGTAGCAGCGCAGCGGCACGAGCGTCACGCCCTTCTCGGCCGTCGCCCGGGTGAGCTCGTCGATCTCGCGGTGGTGGAGGAGCAGCTTGCGCCGGCGCCGCGGCTCGAGGTCGTCCCGCGAGTACGAGTACGGGCTGATGTGCATCCCGTGCAGCCAGACCTCGCCGTTCTCGACGCGCGCGTACGCGTCGGCGAGCGCCGCACGCCCCTCGCGGATCGACTTGACCTCGGCGCCCTTCAGCACGAGCCCGCACTCGACGGTCTCGAGGACGTGGTAGTCGTGGCGGGCGCGCCGGTTGTTGATCGACGCCGTCGGACGGGGCGGCACCGGATCACGGTACCGTCCGACTCCGCGCTCGCTGGAGGGGACGCTTGACCGGGGACGAGCCGCTCGGCATCGGACAGATCGGTTGCGGGACGATCGGGCAGGTGCACGCTGCCTGCCTCGGTCAGCTCGTCGAGGACGGGGTCGTGCGCGCCGTGGCCGCGGCCGATCCCTCCGAGCCCGCGCGCGCCGCGGCCGATCGCAATGCGCGCGGCTTCGCCCGCCTCTTCGACGACGCACAGGCGGTGATCGACGACGACGAGGTCGAGGCGGTGCTCATCGCGAGCCCGACCGCCACACACCGCGACCTCGTGCTCGCGACGATCGCGGCGGGCAAGCCCATGCTCTGCGAGAAGCCGCTTGCGCCGAGCTTCCCGGTCGTGCGCGAGATGCACGATGCCGTGATCGCCTCGGGGCTGACCGCGCAGGTCGGGTTTCACTCCCGCTTCCACTACCTGTTCGACGCCATGAAGGGCCTCGTCGAGCGCGGCGACCTCGGCGCACCGATGGGCTACGTGCTGCGCGAGGACCAGTTCTGGCCCACCGGAGAGATCGTGCCGGGTCACTCGTCGTGGCGTTCGGATCGTGCCCAGGCGGGTGGGGGCGCGCTCCTCGAGCACACGATCCACGGTGCCGACGTCGTCTCCTGGCTCTTCGGGCCGGCCACGAGGGTGTACGGCCGCACGCGCAGCCTCTTCGGATACGACGTCGAGGACGTCGCCGCCGCGACCGTCGAGCACGAGAGCGGCGTCATCGGGACGTTCCTCACCGTCTTCAACGGTGTGCGCGGGCGGGAGGAGCGGCGCCTCGAGGTGTTCTTCGAGGATGCCGCCGTGGAGATGACGGCTGACTTCATGGTCGGCGCGCCCGAGGACGGGCTGATGATCCAGCGGCCCGGGCAAGAGGCCGAGCGTCCCGACCTCGCGGGGCTGCGCGCCGAGCACTGGCGCAAGCTCGAGGTGACGCGCTCGGACGTGTGGTTCTACCTCTATCTGGGCGCCCGCGCATGGGCACGATGCGTGCGCGATGGCGGCGCAGCGTCCCCCGGCTTCGGCGACGCGCTCGCCGCCCACGCGTTGGTCGAGGCCGTGTACCGGTCCGCGGCGACCGACGCCCCGGTCTCGCTCGACGGCGACCTGGCACTGTCGACATGAGCGAGCGTGAAGCGAGCCGGGTATCCCGGCTCGCAGCGAGCGTGGCCCGAGCGGCCCGGCGGCGCAGCCGCCAGGAGCGGAAGAGATGAGGGTGCCACCGCCACTGCGCACGCGAGTGAGCGAGCTCCTCGGTGTCGACTATCCGATCGTGCAGGCACCGATGGGCTACATCGCGCGGGCTCAGCTCGCGTCGGCGGTGTCCAACGCCGGCGGCCTCGGCATCATCGAGACGTCGTCCGGTCAGCTCGATCAGGTGCGCGACGAGATCGCCAAGATGCGCGACCTCACCGACAAGCCGTTCGGCGTGAACATCGCTCAGCTGTTCGTGCGTGATCCCGAAGAGGTCGTCGACTTCGTCGCGAGCCAGGGTGTGCGCTTCGTCACCACGTCGGCCGGTGACCCGCGGGTCCTCACCACCGCGCTGCACGACGCGGACATCACCGTCTTCCATGTCGTCCCATCGCTGCGCGCGGCCGAGAAGGCGCTCGCCGCCGGTGTCGACGGGTTGGTCGTCGAAGGCGGGGAGGGCGGAGGGTTCAAGGCGACCCGGGACGTCGCCACGATGGTGCTCCTGCCGCTCGTCTGCGGCGCGGTCGACGTGCCGGTCATCGGCGCCGGGGGCATCTGTGACGGACGGTCGATGGCCGCTGCGTTCGTGCTCGGCGCCGAGGGCGTGCAGGTCGGGACGCGCATGGTCTCGGCGGCCGAGTCGCCCGTGCACCACAACTACAAGCAGCTCGTCGTCGACGCCTCCGAGACGGGCACGGTGTTCCTGAACCGCTGGCACAAGCCCGGCTTCCGGGTGCTCGCCACGCCGCGCTCCGAGGCCCAGGAGCGCAATGACGAGCAGGTCGCGCTCGGGACGCTCGACGGCATCCTGCGCCTGTATTTCGAGGGCGACCTCGACGCCGCGTTTGCGTTCGGGGGCCAGGTCGCAGGCCGCATCGACGAGGTGCGGCCGGTCGCCGACATCATCCACGAGATGGTCACCGAGCTGCGCGACGTCCTCGGCGACCTCGCCGAGCGGTACCGGTAGCGGCCGCGGTCGATAGCCTCCGGTCCCATGACGGCGACGACGACCCCCGGCGGGGCAGGCGGATCGATCCTCGGCCACCCGGTGCTGCGCGTGGAGGACCCCCGGATCCTCCACGGTGAGGCCCGGTACTTCGACGACCTGAGCCCCGAGGGCTGCACCCACATCGTGTTCGTGCGCTCGACGATGGCGCACGCGCGGATCACGGGCGTCGACGCGAGCGATGCCGAGGCCATGCCCGGCGTGCTGGCGGTCGCGACGAAGGACTCGCTGCACGTCGAGGCGCCCGAGCGCCCCGAATGGAAGGACAACCTCTGGTCCCCTCAGGTCGCGGAGCTCCTCGCCCTGGAGCCGGTCCAGGGCTTCGTGATGCTCCCGCCCGTCTTCAACCGCCCGCCGCTCGCGGACGGGGTCGTGCGCTTCGTCGGCGACATCGTCGCGGCCGTGGTCGCCGAGACGCGCGCGCAGGCCGTCGATGCCGCGGAGATGGTGATCGTCGAGTACGACCCGCTGCCCACGGTGGTCGATCCGGAGTCGGCGCTCGCCGACGACGCGCCGATCTTGTTCCCCGACCACGGCTCGAACGTGGCGATCGAGTTCAACTTCGGTGAGGACCCGGAGCTGATGGCCGACGCCGAGGTCGTCGTCCACGGCCGGTTCGTCAACCAGCGCCTCGCCGCGGTCCCCATGGAGCCGAACGGCATCCTCGTCGAGCCGCGGCCGGAGGGCCGGCTCGAGGTGACGGTCCCGACGCAAGCCCCGTTCGGCGTGCGTGACGGTCTTGCCGCCGCGCTCGGCCTCGACCCCGACGCGGTGCACGTCGTCGCTCCCGCGGTCGGCGGCGGCTTCGGTGCGAAGACGAGCGCGTACTGCGAGCACGTGCTCACCGCCGCGCTCGCGCAGCGGCTCGGCCGGCCGGTGAAGTGGACCGAGACGCGCTCCGAGAACATGGTCGCGATGAACCACGGGCGGGGGCAGGTGCAACACGTCGACCTCGGGCTGAAGCGTGACGGCACGTTCGTCGCCGTCGGAGCGAAGATCATCTGCGACGCCGGCGCGTACCCGAACATCGGCGCGTTCCTGCCGTTCCTGACACGCACCATGGGCCAGGGCGTCTACGAGATCACGAAGGTCCAGGTGAACTCGGTCAGCGTCGCGACGAACACCACGGCCACCGCTGCGTATCGCGGCGCCGGCCGCCCGGAGGCGACGGCGTTCCTCGAGCGCATCATCGACATGGCGGCCGCCGAGCTCGACATGGACCCGGTCGAGCTGCGCAAGAAGAACTTCCTGCCACCCGAGCGGTTCCCACTCACGACACTCACCGGCGCGAACTACGACGTCGGCGAGTACGCGAAGGCGCTCGACGAAGCCTGCCGCGTCGCGGGATACGACGACCTGCGCGCCGAGCAGCGGGCACGCCGCGAGCGCGGCGACACGAAGGCGCTCGGGATCGGCGTCTGCACGTACGTCGAGGTGACAGCCGGCGGCCTCTTCCAGGAGTTCGGCGCCGTCGAGATCGAGCCCGACGGCACGGTGATCGCCAGAGTCGGGACGTCCGCGCACGGACAAGGCCACGAGACCGCGTTCTCGATGATCGTCGCCGACATGCTGGGTGTCCCGATGGAGGCGGTGCGCATCGTCCAGTCGGACACCGCGCTCGTGCCGCGCGGGACCGGCACCATGGGGTCGCGCTCGCTCCAGACGGCCGGCTCGGCGCTGCACAACGCGAGCGAGGAGGTCCTCGCCAAGGCGAAGCGCCTCGCCGCGCACCTGCTGGAGGCGAGCGTCGACGACATCGTCCTGCACGAGGGCGGCAAGGTCGGCGTCGCCGGTGTCCCGGCGTCGGCGCTCTCGTGGGGCGAGCTCGCGGCCGCCGCGACCGATCCGGCGCGCCGGCCGGCCGACTGGCCGTCGGGTCCCGAGGCCGCGCTCGCGGCTTCGCTCGACTTCAACCAGGGTGAGGCGACGTATCCCTTCGGCGCGCACATCGCCGTCGTCGAGGTCGACACCGAGACCGGTGCGGTCGAGCACCTGCGCCACATCGCCGTCGACGACTGCGGCCGCATCCTGAACCCGATGCTCGTGGCCGGTCAGCAGCACGGGGGGATCGCGCAGGGTGTCGCCCAGGCGCTCTACGAGGGGTTCGAGTACGACGCCGACGGCAACCCGCTGACCGCGAACCTGCTCGACTACGCCATGCCGAGCGCGGCGGAGCTCCCGAGCTTCGAGGCGTCGAACACCGAGACCCCGACGCCGCTGAACCCGCTGGGCGCCAAGGGCATCGGCGAGTCGGGGACGATCGGCTCGACGCCCGCGGTGCAGAACGCGGTGGTCGACGCGCTCAGCAACCTCGGGGTTCGTCACATGGACATGCCGCTCACCGCCGAGCGCGTCTGGCGAGCGATCCAGGACGCACGCGGCTCCTGAGGGCGAGCGTGCCCTTCGATACCCCGACGCTGCGCCTGACCACCGAGCAGCACCGCGCGATCGTCGCCCACTGCCTCGACGGCTACCCCGACGAGGCATGCGGTCTGCTCGGCGGCCCGACCTCCGACCGCGGCGAGCCGACGGGCGAGATCACGTCGGTGTTCCCGTGCCGGAACGCGGATGCGTCGGCGCGGACCTACACCGTCGACTCGCGCGACATGGGCAAGGCGATGGGTGCAGCGAGGCGGGACGGCGGCGAGCTCGTGTCGGTCTGGCACTCGCACACGCACACGGACGCGTATCCGTCCGACACCGATGTCCGCAAGGCGGCGGAACCCGACTGGATCTACGTCATCGTCAGCCTGAAGCACGCGGAGCCGGTGATGCGCGCGTACCGCATCCGGGACAGCGCGATCGCCGAGGTCGACGTCGTCGTCACGTGATCACGCGGCCTACCATTGGGTGATGGCCGTCGAGGTGAAGCTCCCCACGCTGTTGCGCGTGCACGCGGACGGCGCGGCGTCGGTCAGCGCGAACGGCGCGACGGTGGGTGAGGTGTTCCAGGCGCTCACGGGCCGCTACCCGGGCCTCGCGGGCAACCTCGTCGACGACGAGGGCACCCTGCACCGGTTCGTCAACGTCTACAAGGACGACGACGACATCCGGTACCTCGACGGGCTCGACACGAAGGTCGCCGACGGCGACGTGATCTCGATCCTCCCCGCCGTCGCCGGCGGCTGAGCGCGACCGGGTCGATGGCTCGGCACGAGTCCGTGCTCGGGCTGATCGGTGACACGCCGCTGGTCGGGATCCACGCGCTGTCACCGAACCCGAAGGTCCGGATCTTCGCCAAGCTCGAGGGACAGAACCCCGGCGGGTCCTCGAAGGACCGCATCGCGCTCAAGATGATCGAGCTCGCCGAGCGCGACGGGACGCTCGCCCCCGGCGACACCATCCTCGAGCCGTCGTCGGGCAACACGGGGATCGGTCTCGCGCTCGTCGCGACGCTGCGCGGATACCACCTGCGGGTCGTGCTCCCCGAGAACGTGTCCATCGAGCGACGGCAGCTGCTCGAGATCTTCGGCGCCGAGATCGTGCTCTCACCCGGCGAGGAGGGGAGCAACGGCGCGATCCGCCTGGCGGAGAAGCTCGTCGCCGACGACCCGACGCAGCGGTTCCTGTTCCAGTACGGCAACCCCGCCAACCCGCTCGCGCACTACGAGGGCACCGGTCCGGAGATCTGGCGCGACTGCCCCGAGGTCGACGTGTTCGTCGCCGGGCTCGGCACCAGCGGGACGCTGATGGGGGTGTCGCGCTTCCTCAAGGAGCAGAAGCCCTCGGTGCAGGTGGTCGCGGTCGAGCCTCCTGCCGGCGAGATCGTCCAGGGGCTGCGGTCGCTCGAGGACGGCTTCGTGCCACCGATCTTCGATCCGACGCTGCTCGACCGGAAGCTCATCGTGCGGCCGCGCGAGTCGATCGTGTGGCTGCGGCGCCTGCTCGACGACGCGGGGGTCTTCGCCGGCATCTCGTCCGGCGCAGCCGTGGCGGGTGCGGCGCGGCTCGCCGAGCAGATGGACGAAGGGACGATCGTGACGTTGCTCCCCGACGGCGGGTGGAAGTACCTCTCCTCTCGAGCCTGGACGGACGACATCGACACCGTCGCCGAGCGCGCGACGCGCATCAACTACTGGTAGCCGCGGTGCCCGCACGCGCCGATGTGGAGCAAGCCGTTGCCGTGCTGCGACGCGGCGGTCTGGTCGCGTTCCCGACCGAGACCGTGTACGGGCTCGGCTGCGACGTGACGAACGTCGACGCCCTCGCACGCCTGTTCGAGGTGAAGCGCCGCCCGCGCCATCACCCGGTGATCCTGCATCTGGCGTCGGCGGACTCGCTTGCCGACTGGGCCGTCGACGTGTCGCCCGCGGCGAAGGCGCTCGCCGAGGCCTGTTGGCCGGGGCCCCTCACGATCGTGCTCCGCAGGTCCGCCCGGGTACCGGACGCAGTCACCGGTGGGGGCGAGACGGTGGGCGTCCGCGTGCCCGACCAGCCGCTCGCCCTCGCCCTGCTCCGTGCGTTCGGCAGCGGGATCGCGGCGCCGTCCGCGAACCGGTTCGGCCGGGTCAGCCCCACGACCGCGGCCGACGTACGCGCCGATCTCGGTACCGATGTCGACGTCGTGCTCGACGGAGGTCCGTGCACGGTCGGGGTGGAGTCGACGATCGTCGACTGCACGCGTGAGCCCCCGGTGATCCTGCGCTTGGGCGGCGTCGACGCCGCCCGCATCGAGGCCATCGTGGGCGAACCGCCGACGCGCAGCCTGGCGGGGGAGATCGCCGCGCCCGGCACGCTGCCGACGCACTACGCGCCCGCGGCGCGCGTGCTCCTCGCCGCACCCGCGGAGGTCGCTGCGGGCGCGGCCGACATGATCCGCGACGGTCGGCGCGTCGGTCTGCTCGCACCCCGTCCGCTCCCAGCCGACCTCCCGGCCGAGCTCGTCGTCCTCGATCCACCCGCTGACGCCGCCGACTACGCGCGTCACCTCTACGCGCGCTTGCGCGAGGCCGACCGTCTGCGCCTCGACGTGCTGATCGCGGTCCCACCGGCCGACGAGGGCATCGGCGCCGCGGTGGCGGACCGCCTCGAGCGGGCGAGCGCCCGTTGAGCCCCCCCGTGCTGGGAGTGTTCGACTCCGGTCTCGGTGGGCTGACCGTGTTGCGGTCGCTCATCGACCTGGTCCCCGGCGCCGATGTCACCTACTTCGGGGACACCGGTCGTTACCCGTACGGATCGAAGCCGCGCGACGAGGTGCTGAAGTACGCGCTCCAGATCGGTGACGTGCTCGTCGAGCGGGGCGCCGAGCTCGTCGTGGTCGCGTGCAACAGCGCCGCTGCGGCGGCCCTCCGCGAGCTCGACGACCATCTCCCCGTACCCGTCGTCGGCGTGATCGAGCCGGGCCTGCGCGCGGCCGCGCGCGCCAGCCGCAACGCGAGGGTCGGCGTGATCGGGACCGTCGGGACGATCTCGTCGGGTGCCTACCAGCGCGAGGCGCGGCGCCTCGGGCTCTCGCTCGAGCTCACGTGCGCCGCGTGTCCCGGCTTCGTCGAGTTCGTCGAAGCCGGGGACGTCGACTCCGACCAGGTGCACGTGCTCGCGGAGCGTCTGCTCGAGCCGGTGCGAGCGGCCGCGGTCGACACGGTCGTCCTCGGCTGCACTCACTACCCGCTCCTGGCTCGTACGATCGGTGACGTGATGGGCAGGGACGTCGTGCTCGTGTCGAGCGCGGACGAGACGGCGTTCGCGGTGCGAGATCTCCTCGGGGACGGCGATGTGACGCGGGGCACAGGAGGCCGATGCGTGTTCCTCACGAGCGGTGATGCGTCGGTGTTCCGAGATCTCGGCGCGCGGTTCCTCGGTCCCGAGGTCCGTCGCGTGGAGCACCACGCGTGGTGAAGGCACGACGGTGGAGCTGACCGGCCGCGGCGCACGTATCGTGCGCCGCAGGGAAGCGGGGCCCGAGCGGCCCGCTGCGAAGCAGCAGGAGCGGGCCAGTTGGAGCTGACGGTTCTGGGGTGCTCGGGGTCGTTCAACGGCCCCAAGGGCGGCGCGTGCAGCGGGTACCTGCTCCGCTCGGGCGAGACGTCCATCTGGCTGGATTGCGGCAACGGCACGTTCGGTCACCTGCAGCAGCACATCGCGGCCGAGGACCTCACCGCGGTCGTCATCACGCACGAGCACCCGGATCACTGCGTCGACATCTACGGGTTGCACGTCCTCATGCGCTACGGCCTCGAGCGCGAGGGGCTGCCGGTGATCGCCCCCGAGGGCCTCGCCGACCACCTCGGCCAGCTCGTCGGCGGCGACTGGGGGAACGCGTTCGCGTGGCGCGGGATCGACCAGTCCGAGCGCATCTCCATCGGCGACATCACGCTCGGCTTCTCGCGGACCGATCATCCGCCGCCCACCTACGCGGTCGACGCCTCCGCCAACGGCAAGCGGCTCGTGTACACGTCCGACACGGGCCCTGGATGGAGCGCGGACGCGTTCGCGCGCGGAGCCGACCTCGTCCTCTCGGAAGCGACGTACCTGCACGGCGACAAGCCGACCGACATCCACCTGTCCGCGCGGGAAGCCGGGCTCGCGGCGCGCGACGCGGGAGCCCGGCGCCTGATGCTCACGCATCTCTGGCCGCGCAACGATCCCCACCTCGCGGTCGAGGAGGGCTCGGACGCCTTCGGCGAGGCGGTCGTGCTCGCGGCCCCGCACCTGCTGACTCGGGTCTGACGAGTGGGGAGCCGGCGCGACGGGCGAGCCGCCGAAGAGCTCCGGCAAATAGCGTTCACGCGCGACTTCACGGAGTTCGCCGCCGGGTCGGTGCTGGTGGAGTTCGGTCGCACACGGGTCCTGTGCACGGCGTCGGCCGAGACGCGCGTGCCGCCGTGGCTGCGCGGCAGCGGGAAGGGGTGGGTGACGGCCGAGTACTCGATGCTGCCCGGGTCGTCGGCCGAGCGCGTCGACCGCGAAGCCGCGAAGGGCAAGCAGTCGGGGCGCACCCAGGAGATCCAGCGGCTGATCGGCCGGTCGCTGCGCGCCGTCACCGATCTCACGACGATCGGCGAGGTCCAGGTCACGGTCGACTGCGACGTGCTCCAAGCCGACGGTGGCACGCGCACGGCATCGATCACCGGCGGGTACCTGGCTTTGCACGATGCCTGCACGCGGTTGCTGGCCGCGGGCATCCTGACGAACCACCCGGTCGGCGACACGTGTGCGGCGATCTCCGTCGGTGTCGTCGACTCGGTGCCGTGCC
>DATBSK010000044.1:0-39079 GCA_036559825.1 Acidimicrobiia bacterium
CTGCTCGCGCCAGTACACCGACGCGTGGTGCATCGTGTTCCAGGTGCCGTACATGTGCACCTTCACGACGGTGTCGAAGTCCTCGGGGGCCATCGAGAACATCATCCGGTCGCGCAGGACTCCTGCGTTGTTCACGAGGACGTCGAGCCGGCCGAACGAGTCGAGCGCCGCCTTCACGATTCCCGCGGCGCCGTCGAAGTCGGCGACGCTGTCGTAGCTCGCGACGGCCTCGCCGCCGCGCTGCTCGATGACCTTCACGACCTCGTCGGCGACCTTGGCGTCGGCTCCCTCACCGGTGACCGACCCACCGAGGTCGTTGACGACGACCTTCGCGCCGTGGTCCGCCAGCAGGACCGCCTCGCCACGCCCGACTCCGTTGCCGGCGCCGGTGACGATCGCGACCTTGCCGTCCAGCATGCCCATTTGCGCGTCCTTCCTCCTCGACCGCAGACTGTCGCCGAACCTGACGTCGGCGTCACCGTACCTCCGGCCGCGCGTCAGCCGTCAAAACGGACCGGGAGCGAATCGATGGCCGTCGACACGAGCGTGATCGGCAAGCGCACGGGGGCGAATCGCGTGCGCATCGAACGCGGCCCCGTCGGGTTCTTCGCGAGTGCGGTGCTCGACGACAACCCGGTGTACCGCGATGTCGAGGCTGCGAGCGGCGCCGGGTTCGATGCGATCCCGGCACCGCCAACCTTCTCGTTCGCGATGCGGCACATGGGCGTCATCGGCGAGGAGCAGCCACCCGACCCGACCGGTGGGACGAACCCGATGCACGCGGTGATGGGTGACCTGCACGCGAAGGGCGCGCTCATCCTCCACGGTGAGGAGGAGTTCGAGTACCACCGGCCCGTCATGGTGGGTGACGTGCTGCTCGGTGAGGGGACGATCGTCGACCTCTACGAGAAGGACACGGACAGCGCCGTGATGACGTTCATCGTCATCGAGACCGTCTGGCGCGACGAGGCGAACGGCGATCCCGTCGTCACCGAGCGCTTCAACCTCATCGGCCGCCTGAAGAAGTGAAGTAGGGAGGGGAGCGCGGGATGGGGCGGCTCGAGGGCAAGGTCGCGATCATCACGGGCGCGGGGCAGGGGATCGGGCTAGGCTACGCGCGTCGGTTCCTGGAGGAAGGTGCGAAGGTCGCGGTCGCCGAGCTCGATCCCGACCGCGCCGCCGGCGGCATGGCGGCGCTCGACGGCATGGGCGACGCGCTCCTGGTCGAGACCGACATCGGCGAGCCCGCTTCGGCGGAGGCGTGCGCGGCAGCGACGGAAGACGCGTTCGGTCGCATCGACATCCTCGTCAACAACGCCGCGATCTACCACGACATCGACAACACGGACACGTCGTACGAGTACCTCCTCAAGATCATGAGCGTGAACCAGCACGGCGCGTGGATCATGTCCCGTGCCGTCGCCCCGACGATGGTCGAGCAGCGATGGGGGAGAATCATCAACCAGTCGTCGGGCGCGGCCTATCAGTACGTCTTCCCGCCGATCGACGACTTCCAGGGCTTGGGGAACTTCAGCTACTCGATCACCAAGTGGGGGATCATCGGACTGACGAAGTTCATGGCCGCGCAGCTCGGCCAGTACGGCATCACCGTGAACTGCATCGCGCCCGGCGTCACGATGACGGCGGCGACGAAGAAGATCGTGCCGGAGGCGTACATCGGCGGGATGACCGCCATGACCGCGATGAAGCAGACGCTCGAGCCCGAGGACCTCGCGGGCGCGGCCGTCTTCTTCGCGAGCGACGACGCCCGGCTCTGCACCGGCCAGACGCTCGTGATCGACGGCGGTCTCGCCATGCCGGCATAGACACCCCGTGGCGGCGGGGGCGGTGCCCGCCCTCGCTACTCGACGGCGCCCTCGTGCTGCAGTCGCTCGATCTCCTCGCGGCTGAGGCCGAGGAACCCTTCGAGGACCGTGTCGTTGTCCTGGCCCAGGGTGGGGCCGGCGCGGTGGTAGCCGCTGGGCGCGTCCGAGATGCGGAAGCCGTTCCGTTCGTAGAGGCTGGGACCCATGGACGGGTGGGTGAGGGGCACGAAGTGCTCGCGCGCCGCGAGCTGCTCGTCACCGCGGACGTCACCGAAGTCCTCGACGGGCACGGCCTCGATGCCCTGGGCCTGCAACAGGCGCGCGACGTCGGCACGAGTCCTGGTGCGCGTCCACGCGCCGACCGCGGCCTCGACCTCGTCGACGCGCGCTCGCCGCGCGTCGAGGGTCTGGAGCGACTCGTCCGCGACGCCGATGAGCTCGGCGAGCCGCGCCCACTCGGCATCGGTCCAGCACGCGATCGCGACCCAGCGGTCGTCGACCTCGCCCTCGGCGACACAGGGGAACGCGCCGTGGGGTACGGCCCGTGTGGACCGGTTGCCGTCCCGCGTGCCGATGACGCCGTCGATCTGGGCCGCGAGCAGCCACGGTGCGAGCGTCCAGCTGCCGGCCTCGACCTGCGAGAGGTCGAGGTAGACACCGCGTCCGGTCCGCGCTCGGTAGTGGAGGCCCGCGGCGAGCGCGGCCGCGACGTAGCGCGGCGCGAGCGAGTCGGTGATCGTGGCGTAGGGCCCGACGGGCTCGAGGTCGGGCCAGCCCGTCGACCAGTTGTAGCCCGAGAGCGCGGCGCCCTGCCCACCGAAGCCCGGGTAGTTCTTGTGCGGTCCCGTCTGGCCGTTGAGGCACGCGCTGATCATCACGAGGTCGGGCTTGATGCGGGCGAGCGTGTCGTAGTCGAGGCCGAACCCCTTCATGGCGCGGGGCGCGTAGTTCTCCGCGACAGCATCGGCCCACTCGACGACGAGGCGACGTACGAGCGCGACGGAGTCGGGGTGCTTGAGGTTCAGGGTGACGTTCAGCTTGCCGACGTTGAGGCCGTCGTACATCGGAGCGCCCTCGAGCCCGTGGGGGTTGTCGGGACCGAGCGCGTACACCCGCAGGAAGTCGGGGCGGGTGCGCGACTCGACGCGGAGCACCGTCGCTCCGTGCTCGACGAAGTACCGCGTCGCGATCGGGCCGGCAGCGCCCGAGCCGAGCTCGACGATGTTCACGCCCTGCCAAGCCGGGCGGCCCGGCGACCACCGGTCGTTCACGCGGCGCCCGCCCGGGGACGCGAACGAGACGTCGCGCTCGGTTGACTGTGGCGCCGCGACTCGCGGGCGGACCGGCGCCGCCTGGCCGTCGTCCGAGCGGACCTGCACGAAGGCGCCGGGGAAACGCTCGATCCCGTCGAGCGCGACGAAGAACCCGCGGGCGTCGAGCTGCTCGCTCGCGAGGATCTCGCGAGGCGAGTTCGTGGGCGCGAGCATGAGGTTCGTCTCGCAGGCGAGCTCGTACAGCTCGCGCATCGTGTGCCGAGCGAAGTACTCGCCGATCGGCGCCTCGATCGCGCGCAGCACCTCCTCGGGCGCGTGGTTCGGGTTCCACTGACCCCAGTCCTGCGCCTCGAGCGCGGATGCGTCGACGCCGTCGGCGGCGACCGCCTTGGTGATGATCTCGAGCGAGGGGATACGTGCCTTCCCGCCGCGCAGACCGAACGAGACCCATCCGTCGGACGTTGGCCAGATCTCGCGCGAGGGGCCGATGTGTGCGCCGAGGCGACGTCCGCGGAACCCGGTCTGCTCGAATCGGGCGGGTGAAGCCATGTTCGCGACGTCGACGCACTCCTGCATCGAGAGGTCGATCCGGTGCGGGTGACCCGTCCAGAGCGCGCTCAGCACCGCGAAGGCCGCCTCGCCGCCCGTGTGCGCGTATCCGGACGGCTCGGTGCAACGCACCGGCGGGCGGTCGGGGTCGCCGGTGGGGTACATGTTGCCGCTGCTCGCGAGCACGCCGAGGTCCGACGCGCGCCACGCCGCGCGTGGGCCCGTGAGACCGAACGGTGTGACGCTGAGCCACACGGCCTGCGGCGAGCGCTCGCGCTCGACGTCGAGCACGCCGGGGAAGCCCGGCGTGTCGATCACGGCGTCCGCGTCGGCGAGCAGCGCGTCGAGCCGCGGATCGTCGGGGCCGGTCACCTCGATCGCGCGCTTGCCCGCGGTCCACGCGGCCCAGCGGTGCGGTTGGAGTCGTAGGGGGTGCCCACCCGGCGGCTCCACCAGCACGACCTCGGCACCGAGGTCGGCGAGGACGCGCCCCGCGATCGCCGCGGGCTCACCCGCGAGGTCGACGACGCGCAGTCCGTCGAGCAGTGCTTGCACGCGTTCGACCCCCGGAGGCTTTCCCTGACGTCCTCGTCAGCCTAGTGTCGAACGCGATGACCCGGATCGTCGACGCCGACTGCCACATCCTCGAGCCTCCGGACATCTGGGAGCACTGGCTGCCAGAGCGCTACCAGGACCGCGCGCCGAAGCTCGTGAAGGATCCCGAAGGTGGCGATGCGTGGCAGACCGCGGTCGGCGGCGATCCCGACCCGATCGGCCTGGTCTCGACGCCGGGCAGGCCGTTCGACGAGTTCCGTTGGTTCGGCGTCACCTACGAGGAGGCGCGCGAGGGCTGCTACGACGGTGCGGCGCGTCTCGCCGACATGGACCGCGACGGCGTGTGGGCCGAGGTCCTTTTCCCACCCCAGCGCACGATGAGCCACTTCCTCGGTGACGACGACGACGACTTCGTGCTCGCCGGGGTCGATGCGTACAACAGCTTCCTCTTCGAGGAGTTCTGCGCCGCCGACCCGGCACGCCTCATCGGCCTCGCACAGGTGCCGTCGCTCGGCATCGACGTCGCGGTCGACTCGTTGCGCAAGGCGCGCGCGCGGGGCGCGAAGGGCGTGATCATCTCCAACTGGCCGTCGGGTGGGGAGGGGCTCTCGGCGGACGACGATCCGTTCTGGGCCGCGGCCGTCGACGAGGGCGTCCCCGTGTCCGTCCACATCAACATCATCAGTCGCGCCCAGCGGTCGGCCGCACGCAAGGCGAACGCACGGTCGGGCAACCCGAGCTACGACATGAGCAGCGCCGCGGCGCGTGCGAAGGCGATCGGCGGGATGAGCCACGTCTTCTCGATGACCGCGGGTGCGATCACCCAGATGCTCTTCAGCGGCGTGTTCGAGCGCTTCCCGGAGCTCCAGATGTGCTGGATCGAGACCGGTGTCGGCTGGCTGCCGCACCTGCTCGAGTCGATCGACGATCGGTACTGGCGCAACCGGTCGTGGGGGAAGCTCGAGATCAGTGAGCCGCCGTCGTTCTACTGGCACCGCAACAATGCCGCGTCCTTCATCACCGACCGCTCGGGCGTCGCGCTGCGGCACGCGGTCGGCGTCGAGAACATGCTGTGGTCGAGCGACTACCCGCACCACGGGAACGACTGGCCGTACTCGCGGCGGGTGATCGACGAGACGATGGGTCACGTCCCGGCGGAGGAGCGAGCGAAGATCGTCGGCGGCAACGCCGCGCGGATCTGGCACCTCGACGATTAGGCGTCCTGGGGCGGCAGGTCACCGCGCTCGATCGCGCCGAGTGTGAGGCGCTGGATCGTCCGGTGATGCGTGTAGTCGACGAGCTGGCGCGCCAGCGGCAGGATCGCCGCCGCGTGGGCCACGGCAGCACGTTGGAACGCCGCGAACTCGTCATCGGTCCAGTCGATCCCGCCGCCTGTCGTGAAGAGCTCGACGACGCGGCGTTGGGTCGCCTCGATGCCCTCGGCGTACGTGCGCGCCATCTCGACCACCGCGGACCGCGGGACGCCGAGTCGGTGCAGCTCCGCCAGGGTCTGGACCAGCTCGAGATCCTCCGCGTCGTAGGCATCGCGCCCGTACTCCTGGGGCTCGCGCAGCACGCCCGCGGCGTGCACCTCGATCGCGAGCTCGCGGTCGATGCCCGAGCGATCGATCAGCTCGTCGAGGGTGTACGTGCGCCCCTCGGCGCCGCCGAAGAGGCCCTCGACGAAGTCGCCCCGATCGCTCGTCAGCAGCGCCCGGATCGCAGCGAGGGAGAAGCGGCGGCCCTGCAGCTCCTTGATCCGGGCCAGCGCCTCGAGGGGGCTCGGCCCGTAGAGGTTCGCCCGCCCGGCCCGCTCGGCCGGGGGCAGGAGGCCCTCGCGCTGGTAGTAGCGGATCGTGTCGACGGTGACGTCGGCGCGACGGGCGAGGTCGTCGATGCGCCAGCAGCCACCCCGCCCGGCCTCCGCCGGGACGCCCTCGGGGGAGTGTGACATCGGTCACCGTCCTTGACAGCAACTACCCTAAGAGTAGATACTCACAAAGTCAATGCACCGGAACTTGTGCACGAATGCACGAGTCTGGAGGCTCGAGAGCTCGAGAGGAGGAGCCCATGGGAAGCACCGAGCGGGAGCGGGCTCTGGCGTGGATCGCCCGGCGGCTCGAATGGGAGCGCACGCTGGCCGGTCTGCGCGATGACGAGGCCGCGGACGAGCCCCACGAGGTCAGCCGCGCCGCCTGAGAGCACGCCCCATTCTCACCCCGATCTGACGAGACCCGGTCCACCCCCCTGGCCCGGGTCTCGTCGCGCGCGCGTCAGGCGAGCACCCACCGGGGGAGCGTGACGTCCTCGACCTGCTGGAACACGACCCGGACCGGCGCCCCGATGACGATCGTCGCCGGATCGACCTCGTTGATCGGACCGTCCGGTCGGGCAAGCAGGTTCCCCACCATCCGCAGCGTCGGATCCTCGTCGAGCGCCACGACGATCACGTTGTAGGGCGCGAGCTCGGCGTACGCCGGGAGCAGCGGCGGGTGCGGGACGACGAACGACCAGATCGTGGCCCGGCCCGATACCGGCACCCACTCGACCGCCGTGGAGCGGCAGCGCGCGCACATCGGACGAGGCGGGAACCGCGCCGTCTGACACGCGCCGCAGCGCTGGACGAGCAGCTCGTGGCGCGCGCACCCGGCCCAGAACTCCTCCGCGTCCTCGCTCTCGACGTCGGGGAGCAGGAAGCCCGTCGCCATCTCCGTCACCATGGCTCGCTCACTGCGCCTCGGGGTACCCGAGCCGCGGCCGTTCGCTCACGTGGCGTCATCTGCGTCACCGCCTCAGTAAGAGAGCGCTCGTCGGCACACCCTCGCCGCTCGTGACGAGGCAGCAGTCGGCGCTCTCGACCTGACAGGTCGAGGTCCCACGCATCTGGCGGACACCTTCGAGCACCAGGTTGAAGCCGTGCACGTAGGCCTCGGACATCCCGCCGCCGCTCGTGTTCGTCGGCAGCCGGCCCTCGGGCCACTCGAGCGCACCGTCCTCGGTGAACGCCCCGCCGTCACCGCGGTCGCAGAACCCGTAGCCCTCGAGCGACAGCGGCACGAGCGGGCTGAACGCGTCGTAGATCTGAGCGACCTGCACGTCCGCGGGTGCGAACTCCGAACCGTGCCAGAGGCGCCTCGCGGCCGCCCACGACGGTCCGGCGAGCGGATCCTCGTTGAAGTAGTTGATCATCGTCTGGTGCTGCGGAGGGATGCCTTGCGCGCCCGTGTGCACGTAGACGGGTGGGTGGGGCAGATCCGGCGCGCGCTCGGCAGGGACGAGGACGATCGCGAGCGCGCCGTCCGTCTCGAGACAGTTGTCGAAGAGACACAGCGGCTCGGAGATCCAGCGCGCCTCCAGGTAGTGCTCGCGCGTCAGCGGCTTCTCGTACATCGTGGCCGCCGGATTCTGGTTGGCATGCTTGCGAAACGCGAGTGCGACGTTCGCGAGGTGGTCGCGGGTCGCGCCGAACTCGTGGATGTACCGGCGGGTCAGCATCGCGACCTCGTCGACGGGTCGCAGCAGTCCCCAGGGCCGGCTCCACTGCCAGTGGTCGCTCAGCCGCTGCGGGACCTGCGCCCAGGGCCGGCTCGACTTCGCGGCACGCTTTCGCGCTCGCCACGCCACGGCGACGGTGCACTGCCCGGTCGCGACTCCCATCGCGGCTTGGAGCACGACGCCGCACCCCGCGCCGCCCCCGTAGCCGACCTGTGAGAAGAACGTGATGTCGCCGAGGCCGACGTTGCGCGCCACGTCGACCTCGCGGTTCGGCTCCATCGTGAACGACGCCAGCCCGTCGACCTCCGCAGGCGCGATGCCCGCGTCGTCGAGCGCGGCGGAGATCGCCTGGCATGCGAGCGAGAGCTCGGTGTCGGGCAGCCCCTTGCCGAACGCGGTCTGGCCGATGCCGACGATCGCGACGCGGTCGCGCAGCACCGAGTCCGTGCGCGGCATCGTCACCACCCCGCCTTCATGGCGTCGCTCGCTGCGGCCCGGGATACCCGGTCCGCAGCCGCTTGCTCCGCACCCACCCTCACCAACCCGCCTTCATGGCGTCGCTCGCTGCGGCCCGGGATACCCGGTCCGCGGCCGCTTGCTCCGCACCCACCCTCACCACCCCTTGAACTCCGTCGGGCGGCGCTCGAGGAAGCTCGCGACACCCTCCTTGGAGTCCTCGGTGGCCGCGACCAGCTCCACCAGCAGGGACTCCTCCTCGAACAGCGTCGCCCGGTCCACGTCGAGCGATCGGTTGAGCAGCCGCTTCGCGAAGCCGATCGTCTTCGTCGGGCCCTGGGCCAGGCGGCCGGCCCACTCGCTCGCGGTCGCGCGCAGCTCCGCGGCCGGCACGACCTTGTTCACGAGTCCGATCCGCTCCGCATCGGCTGCGGCGAGGTCGTCGCCGAAGAAGACGAGCTCCTTCGCCCGCTGCAGACCGACGAGGCGGGGGAGCAGGTACGTCGGCCCGCCGTCCGGGATGAGCCCACGTCGGACGAAGACCTGGATGATGCGCGCATGGTCGGCGGCCACGACGAGGTCGGACGCGAGCACCATCGCCGCACCGCCACCCGCCGCGGTGCCGTTCAGCGCGCACAGGATCGGCTTCTCGCAGTCGAGCATCGCCCCGATCAGGCGCTGGATGCCGGTCCGGATCATCCGTGCCGCCTCACCCGAGACGCGCTCGGGCGCTCCCTCGGGCTTGGGCGGCGGGGCCGCCCGGCCCGTCCGCAGGTCCGCGCCGGTGCAGAAGTGCTTCTCGCCCGCAGCGGTGAGCACCACGGCGCGCACGTCGAACGAGGTGTTCGCGTCGCTCAGGTGCTCGATGATCCGGTTGCGCACGGTGGGCGTGATCGCGTTCCCCGCGTCGGGTCGGTTGAGCGTCAGCCAGAGCACCTGCTCGCGCAGCTCCGCGAGCAGCTCCTGGTCGACGTCGACCTCGTTCACCGTGTCGGTCACGGGGTGCTCACTTCCTCACCACGAGGGCGTCCAGGGCGATCGCGCCGCGGGGGCGGACGATCAGCGGGTTGATGTCCAGCTCGGCGAGCTGGACGTCGAAGTCGGGGCACGCGAGATCGATCGCGAGCCGTTGCACGTTCATGATCGCGTCGACGAGAGCGTCCACGTCGGGCCGAGACGCCCCGCGCACGCCCTGCAGCAGCGCTCGCCCCGCGAGATCGTCGAGCATCCGGCGGGCCTCGGCGCGCCCGAACGGTGGAACGCGGAACGTGACGTCGCCGAGGGCCTCGACGAGCACGCCACCCAGGCCGGTCATCACGACGGGACCGAACAGCGGGTCCTGCGACACGCCCACGACCGCCTCGACGCCGCCGTCGACCTGCTCGCACACGAGGATCCCCTCCACCCGACCGCGCGTGCCGGCGGCGCGCCGAGCGCGCGTCATGAGCTCTTCGAACACCGCCCGCACCTCGCTCGCACCGTGCACACCGACGTGCACGAGACCGAGCTCGGTCTTGTGTGCGAGCTCCGGTCCGCTGGCCTTCATCACGACGGGCCGACCGCGGGTGCCGGCCATCGAGCGCGCCGCCCGCGCGGCTTGCGCGGCGCTCGTGCACAGCACGTCGCGCGTCGTCGTCACGCCGTAGGCGCGCAGCAGCTGCTTCGACTCGTGCTCTGAGAGCGCGGCTCCGGGCTCCGCTCCGGCGAGGATGCGCCGCGCCGCGGACGCTGCTCCGGACGGCCGCCGCGGTGCGCTCGGGAACGGCGAGCGGTAGCGGCGGGCGAACTGCCAGTAATCGACGTACGCGCGGACCGCGCCGACGCAGTTGCCGAAGGTGCGGAACACGGGCAGGCCGCCGTCGAGGAGGCGCCGGTAGTACGTGTCGTCCGTGCCGGGAGGCGATCCCCACACCACGAAGATCGGCTTGGACGTCGTGCGCGCGACGTCGATGAGATCACGGGTGAACGGGTCGCTGAACATCGCAACCGCACCGGTGATGGGCACGACGAGGACGTCGATGTTGGGGTCGCCGAGGACGGCGTCGAGGATCTTGCGGCCCCGCTCGTCGGCGACCGGCGGACCGCCGCAGTCGATCGGGTTCGACACCCGCAGGTACTGCGGGATGAGGCCGTCGTGCAGCGTGCGCTGGGTCGCCGCGGTCAAGGGCGGCATCCGCAGGCCCGCAGCGGCCACGAGATCTGCCATGTGCGCGCCGGTCCCTCCGGAGATCGCGTAGACCGCGATGCCTGGCCCGCGGGTGCCCCAGCTCGGCGGTGACGCGGGGCGCGTGCGCGCCAGCGCGGCCGGGATCTCGAGGAGCTCGTCGAGCCCGTCGACGCGGGTGATGCCGTACTGGCGGAACGCCGCCGAGACGACGCGGTCGGAACCGGCGAGGTGCCCGGTGTGCGCCTTCGCCATCGAGGCACCGGCGTCGGTGCGCCCGACCTTCACGCAGACGATCGGCACGCGCCGGCGGGCCGCGTGATCGGCCGCGAGGAGCAGCGAGCGGCCGTCCGTGAACCCTTCGACGTAGGCCGCGATGACGCCGACCTCGGGCTGGTCCGAGAAGTAGCGGACGAAGTCGGCGAACTCGAGATCCACCTCGTTGCCCGTGGGCGCCCAGTGCGACAGCCGGATCCCGAGCTCCTGACCCTGGAACACGGGTCGACCCTGGTGGCCGCTCTGGGTCACGAGGGCGATCGCCGGCCCGCCGAGGTCGGTGCGAAAGTCCTCGAACGCGTTGAGGTTCGTGTTCGGACCGAGCAACCGCGTGTCGCCGTCGCGTGCCAGCTGCCGCAGCCGTGCTTCGAGCGCCTCTCCCTGAGCGCCCGACTCGCCGAAGCCGGCGGCGAAGATGACCGCGAAGCGGGCCTTGCGTGCCACGACGTCGGCGAACGCCGGCACCGCGTCCCCGGTCAGGATGACCGCGAGGTCGATGTCGCCCGGCACGTCGTCGACGGACGCGACACAGGGGACGCCGAGCACCTCGGTGCGCGTCGGGTGCACCGGCGTGAAGGTCGCGCCGTGGGCGTCCGCCCAGTCCTTGATGCGCCTGGTCATCGTCGCGTTCGGCTTGCGCGGCGCGTCCGAGGCGCCGATGACGGCGACCGAGCGCGGATGCAGGAACACGTCGAGATCGACGTCGCGCAGCGCGAGCGGCCGGCCCGTCACGTCGGTGCCCACCGGTGCCGCGCGTCCCACGGAGGGAGGATGACACGGGCGTCAGGCGCGAGGCGACTCACCGGGCCCCAGGTGCTCCGGGGTACCGTCGGCGACGTGTCACCCCGAGGTGCTGCGGGCCGTGATCGCGTCGTCGTCGTCGGCGCGTCGCTCGCGGGGCTGCGCACGGTCGAGGAGCTGCGCCGGCTCGGCTACGACGGCGACGTCGCCGTGGTGGGCGCCGAGCCCCATGAGCCCTACGACCGACCGCCGCTGTCGAAGGAGGTGCTCGCCGGTGACGCCGAGGCAGGCGACACGGCGTTGCGACGCCAGCCGCTCGACGAGCTCGGCGCGAGCTGGCACCTCGGCCGGAGAGCGGAAGCGCTCGATGTCGGCGACCGGGCGGTCACGCTCGACGACGGCACGGTCCTCGCCGGGACGCGGGGGGTCGTCGTCGCGACGGGCGCGGTGCCGAGACCGCTCCCGGGCACGCCCGAGCTCGCGGGCATCCACCTGCTGCGCACGATCGACGACTGCCTCGCCATCCGCGCCGATCTCGACGCGCGACCAGGTCGCGTCGTCGTGGTGGGCGCCGGGTTCATCGGCGCCGAGGTCGCGGCCACGTGCCGGCAACGCCATCTGGACGTCACCGTCCTCGAGGCGCTGCCGTCGCCGATGGTGCGCGGCCTCGGCCCGGTGCTCGGGGACGTGCTCGCCGCGCTGCACCGTGACCACGGCGTCGATCTGCGCACCGGGGTGGGCGTCGAGGGGTTCGACGGCGGGACTCGGGTCGAGCGCGTCCGCCTCGCCGACGGCAGCAACGTGGACGCCGACGTCGTCGTCGTCGGGGTCGGCGTCGTCCCCGCGACCGACTGGCTGGTCGCCTCAGGTCTCGAGCTCGACAACGGCGTCTGCTGCGACGAGACCCTCGTCGCCGCGCCCGGTGTCGTCGCGGCGGGGGACGTCTGCCGCTGGCCGAACCCCTTGTTCGACGGTGAGCGCATGCGACTCGAGCACTGGACGAACGCCGCCGAGCAGGGTGTCGCCGCGGCCGCGCGGCTGCTCGCAGGCGACGGCGGAGCAACGGCCTACGCGCCCGTGCCCTTCGTGTGGTCCGACCAGTACGACCTGAAGATCCAGGTCGTCGGCCACGTCCGCGGTGACGACGACGTCGCGGTCGTCGACGGTTCGTTGGAGGAGCGTCGCTTCGTCGCGGCGATCGGCCGCGCGGGGCGCCTCGTCGGTGCCGTGGGCTTCGGCCGTCCGCGTGTCGTCATGCAATACCGGCGGATGATCGCGGAGCGCACGTCGTGGGACACCGCGCTCTCACACGCGGGCGTCGCGTCATGAGCCACAGCCTGGTGGAGGTCTCCGACGCCGGGGACGACGGTGTCGGCGTCCTGGTCCTGAACCGGCCCGACAAGAAGAACGCGCTCTCGATCGCGCTCCGTGACGCGATGAGCGACGCGCTCGAGAGCCTCGCAAAGGACGAGCGTCTGCGCGCGCTCGTCGTGACCGGAGCCGGCGACACGTTCTGTGCGGGGTTCGATCTCGACGAGTTCGCTGAGCCTGCGATCGCCGACGAGCTGTGGGCCTCCAGCGATCGCTGGCACCGCACCGTGCTCGAGTTCCCCTTGCCGACGGTCGCCGCCGTGAACGGAGGCGCCTACGGAGGCGGTTTCGACCTCTCGGTGATGTGCACGCTGCGCGTGGCGGCCGACACCGCGCGGTTCGCGCACCCCGAGCACGCGTTCAGCCAGGTCGTCTACGCGCCGCTGCACGACCTGGTCGGAGGCTCGATCGCCCGCGATCTCGTGTTGACCGGGCGCCGCATCGACGCCCCGGAGGCGCAGCGGCTGGGCCTGGTGAACCGGGTCGTGCCGGCTTCCGAAGTCGTCGACGCGGCACGCGCGGTCGCCGCCGAGATCGGGGTTGCCCCGCGCGACGTGCTGCTGCAGATGACCGCGAAGATCCACCGGAGAGCGGGCATCACCCCGGACGCGACGCTCGACCTGTGACCGACGAGCGGCTGGTGACGCCGCGGTTCGTGCTCGTCGTCGGCTCCGGCCTCGCGTACTTCATGGCGCTCGGCACGGTGCTGCCGGTGGTGCCGCAGTACGTCGAGCACCAGCTCGGTGGCGGGGACGTGAGCGTGGGCATCGCCGTCGGATCGCTGTTCGTGGGTGCCGTCTTGCTCCGCCCGTACGTCGGGCGTCTCGGCGACCGCGTCGGCCGGCGCGTGCTGATGATCTTCGGTGCCGCGATCGTGGCGGTCTCGATCGCGCTGTACGGCGCGGTCGCGTCGCTCGGCTTCCTCGTCGGCGCGCGCGTCCTGACGGGTGTCGGCGAGGCTGCGTTCTTCGTCGGCGCGGCGACGATGATCACGGATCTCGCGCCGCCTCACCGTCGCGGCGAGGCCATCAGCTACTGGTCGGTCGCCGTGTACGGCGGACTCGCGTTCGGCCCGGTCGTCGGCGAGGCCGTGCGCGACCAGGAGGGGTTCGGCACGGCATGGGTGGTGGCCGCGCTCTTCGGAGCGCTCGCCACGGCGCTCGCCGTGTGCACGCGTGAGGTGCCGCGAGCAGAGACCGGCGACGCAGGTGCGCACGGCGGCGTGATCAACCGTGCCGCGATCGGCCCCGGTTCCGTGCTCTTCTCGGGGCTCATCGCGCTCGCCGCGTTCACCGCGTTCATCCCCCTGTACGTCGACGAGATCGGGCTGCACAACGCCGACGTCGTCTTCCTCGAGTACGGCGGCATCGTGCTCGCCGTGCGGATCTTCGGCGCGCGCCTCCCCGACACGCTGGGCGGCCGCACCGCCGGCGGAGCCGCGCTCGCCGCCAGCGCCGTCGGGATGACCGTCATGGCGACCTGGGGCACGACCGCGGGGCTGCTCGTCGGGACCGCGTGCTTCGCGGTCGGAGCATCGCTGCTCTACCCGGCGCTGCTCCTCCTCGCGTTGGGCGGCGCGCCCGAGAGCGAGCGGGGATCGGTCGTCGGGACGTTCAGCGGCTTCTTCGACCTGTCGCAAGGGCTCGGCTCGGTCGTCGTCGGCGTGATGGCCGCGGCGACGAGCTATCAGGGAGCCTTCGCGCTCGGGGCCTGCTGCTCGGCGGCCGGGTTCGCGGGCCTGCGGCTGCACGCGTCGCGGCGAGAGCGCCAGGCGCAGGTGGAGGAAGCAGGGGCGCTCGCGAGCGAGCACCCGGGGCCGTGACGTCGCTGCTGGCGACGAACGACTTCCCGCCGAAGGTCGGCGGCATCCAGACGTACCTCTACGAGATCTGGCGCCGCCTGCCGCCGGCGCAGACCTCCGTGCTGACGACGCCGTACCCGGGCGCCGCGGCATGGGACGCGGCGCAGCCGTTCCGCGTCACCCGTACCCGCGAGCGCTTCTTGCTGCCGACCGCGTCACTCGGGCGGCGGATCGACGCGCGGGCCCGGGAGCTGCGCGCCGACGTCGTCTTCCTCGACCCCATGCTCCCGCTCGGACTCGTCGGCCGCCGGCTGCGCGCCGCGCCGTACGTCGTCGTGACGCACGGCGCGGAGGTGACGGTGTACGGGTCGCTGCCCGGGTCCCGGTCGCGCGCGCGGACGGTGCTGCGCGGTGCGGCCGGGATCGTCGCCGCCGGTCGGTACCCCGCGGCGACCGCGGCACGTGTTGCCGGGCGCGAGCTGCCGACGTTGCTCGTCCCGCCGGGCGTCGATCCGTCGCGGTTCGTGCCCCTCGATGCTCCCGCGCGCCGGGCCGCGCGCCTCGCCTTCGGGCTCGACCCCGATGCGCCGCTCGTCGTCGGCGTGAGCCGTCTGGTCCCGCGCAAGGGATTCGATGTCCTCCTCGATGCCGTGGGCGGGCTCGACGGGGTGCAGGTCGCGATCGCCGGCGCCGGGAGGGACGAGCATCGGCTCCGGCGGCGGGCGCGCGGTCTCGGCCCCCGCGCGGCCGTGCTCGGGCGCGTCGACGACGACGACCTGCCGCGGCTCTACGGCGCCGCCGACGTGTTCGCGATGCTCTGCCGCGACCGGTGGCACGGGCTCGAGGCCGAGGGCTTCGGCATCGTGTTCGTCGAGGCCGCGGCGTGTGGCGTCCCCGCGATCGCGGGCCGCAGCGGCGGCGCCGACGAAGCCGTCCTCGACGGGGAGACCGGCTTCGTCGTGGAGCCGCGCGACGTGCGCTCGATCCGAGGCGCGATCGAGCGCCTCCTCTCGGACCCGGATCTGCGCGCGCGTCTGGGTGCCACCGCGCGCGAGCGCGTCGTGCGCGAGCTGTCGTACGACGTGCTCGCGGCGCGGGTCGCGCCACTGGCCGGAGGTGACCTCTCGGTGCTCACCTGACCGAGCGCACGTACGCTCACGCGATGGAGCCGACGCGGCGATGACCGGGCGCGGGATCATCGTGTCCTCGTGGGTCGGCGACCTCGTGTTCGCCGCCACGGCGATCCCGGCCGCGGCAGGCGTTCACGCGTTCGAAGGCGTCGCGCTCGCGACTGCGCTCGCGCTGTTCTTCGCTTCGCTCCCGGCCTGGGCATGGGCGTTCGTGGTCGCGGCGTCGCGCAGCGCTCAGGGCGACGACATCGTCATCGGGAACATGTTCGGCTCGATCGGTGGGGCGACCCGCGACGTCCGCGTGCACCTGTTCGGCGCGCTCGCCGTGTGCATCGTCGTCGCGGTCGCGACGATCACCACCGAGCCTTTCGGCATCATGGTCCCGATGCTGCCGCTCGGGTTCGTCGGGCTCTGGGCCGCACGGCACGGGTCGTTCCCTCCCCGTCGCGAGACCGGGACGCGCCGGGCCTGAGGCGCGTAGCGTTTGCGCCCACCACGCCGGCTTGGTTCGATGGACGGATGGCCGACGAAGCCCACGAGCGCATCGCGGTGGCCGCGCCGCCGAGCCGGCTCTGGGAGATCGCGACCGACTACGAGCGTTATCCCTCGTGGGCCCGGGACGTCAAGCACGTCGAGGTGCTCGATCGGGACAGCCAGGGACGTGGCAAGCGGGTCGAGTACCGCGTCGCCGGATTGGGAAAGAGCATCCGCTACGTGCTCGAGTACGAGTACGAGGACGCACCGACGGCGTTCTCGTGGCACTTCGTGGAAGGTGACTGGTTGCGCAAGCTGGACGGGCGGTACGGGTTCGAGCCCGAGGCTGACGGGACCCGCGTGACCTACGACCTCGTGGTCGATGTCTCCGCCCCGCTCCCGGGGCTGATCAAGCGCCGCGCCGCGAGCATGATCATGGGCACCGCCCTCAAGGAGCTGAAGAAGGAGGCGGAGCGATGAGCGAGCGTCTCGCGAGCCGGGTAACCCGGCTCGTAGCGAGCGGGGCAGGAGCCGTCGCTTGCGACGGCGACCCGGAAGGACAGCGGCAGGCGCGAAGCGCCCTGCGGCGAAGCCGCAAGGAGCGGGAAGGATGAGCGAGGCTCTCCGGAACGAGGAGTCCGGGTCGAGCGACGAGGGCAGCGACTACGCCGACCCGGACGCGCCCGGTCCCTCGATGCCACCACCGACCGCGGTCGAGTCGCTCGTCAACGCCCTGCTCGAAGCCGGACCCGAGGTCGCCGAGCACGTCGTCAAGGCCGCCCAGGAGCTGCTGCTCGCGGTGCAGGCGATCGTCGACGCGGCGGATCGCGCGGTGCAGGAGCAGCAGACGATCCGCGCGGACCGTACGGCAGACGAGGCAACCGCGGCTCGCTCCGAGGACGAGGCCGAGGTGCGTCACCTCGATCTCGCCGACTGACGCCCCCGGCCAGCATCGCGGGTGACCGGCGGCGCGTCGCCGACGATCGGCATCGATCTCGGCGGCACCAACCTCCGCATCGGCGTCGTCGACGACAAGGGGCACATCGTCGACGAGCACCGCGTGCCTGCTCCCCACGAGCTCGGAGCGCTGGTCGACGCCGTACGCGCCGGCGTCGCCGAGCTCATGAGCCTCGGCGCGCACGCGCTCGGTATGGGCGCGGCGGGCATGATCGACGGTGAGGGGGTGGTGCGCTACGCACCCAACCTCCCGATGTTCCTCGACGCACCGTTGCGGGCACTCGTGCAGGAGGTCGTGGACATGCCCGTGACGGTGGACAACGACGCGAACGTCGCCGCGTGGGGTGAGTTCTGCCACGGCGCGTTGCGCGGGCACCCGAACAGCCTGCTGATCACATTGGGCACCGGTGTCGGCGGTGGCGTCATCAGCAACGGCCGTCTCCTCCGCGGCGCCCACGGCTTCGCCGCCGAGGTCGGTCACTGGCAGTTCGACCCCTCGGGACCGCGGTGCGCGTGTGGCGAGGTCGGGCACTGGGAGGCGATGGCGTCGGGCACGGCGCTCGGGCGCATGGGACGGTCGCGCGCCGAAGCCGGCACCGCACCGGGGATCCTGGCGCGCGCCGGCGGCGACGCCGATCGGGTCACGGGCGTCACGGTCGGCGACAGCGCGCAGGCGGGTGAGCCGGACGGCACCGAGGTGCTCGAGGAGTTCGCGCGAACCGTCGCGCTCGGGCTCGCGGGGCTCGCGAACATCCTCGATCCCGAGATGATCGTGGTCTCGGGTGGTCTCGTCGAGCTCGGCGACGTGCTGCTCGCCCCGATGCGCGCCGCGTTCCGCGGTCATCTCGAGGGCGCGTCGCACCGGCCCGAGGTGCCGATCGTCGCCGGGGAGCTCGGCGACGCTGCCGGCGTCGTGGGCGCGGCCGCGCTCGCGCGGGATCCGGCCGCGGCGCGCGCGTGAAGCTCGGGCTCGCGCTCCCGTCGTTCGTCGACGATCCCGCGATCCCACTCGCCGTCGCACACGCGGCGGAGGAATCCGGCCTCGATGCCGTCTTCGTCTACGACCACCTCTTCCGCACCGCGGCCGACGGCACGCGCAGGCCGGCGCTCGAAGGTGTGTCGCTCCTCGGCGCCGTCGCCGAGGCGACGACGACGATCGCGGTGGGCGCGCTCGTCTTCCGGGCGACGCTGCGGCCCGCGGCATCGCTCGCGGCCGCGATCGCCTCGGCGGATCGGATCGCACCCGGGCGCGTCATCGCGGCGATCGGTGGGGGCGACGCTCAGAGTCGCGACGAGAACGAGTCGTTCGGTCTCCGGTTCGGATCGGCGAGCGATCGGATCGACGCCCTCGCGGCGGCGGTGCAGGAAGCGCGGCGCTCGACGCGCGTCCGCGTCTGGGTCGGCGGCAACTCCGAGCCGGTGCGCCGGCTCGCCTCGAACGCCGCGCACGGTTGGAACTCGTGGGGGAGCTCGCTCGCGCGCTTCGGCGAGTACGCGGCCGAGGTGCGGCCCGACTCGGGGGCGGCCTTCGAGTGCAGCTGGGGTGGTCTCGTCGTGCTCGCGGAGGACGACCGGCGGGCCGCGGAGAAGGCGGAGCGCCTCCGGGCGGTGCCCGGGACGCTCCTCGGTGGTCCGGACGCGCTCGCCCGGCAGCTGCGCAGCTACTCGGATGTCGGCGCGGACTGGGTCGTGATCGCGCCGGTCGACTCGCGCGATCCGGAGAACGCCCGGCTGCTCGGGGAGCGCGTCGCGCCGCTGATCAAGGATCGGCCGTGATGAAGAGCCCGTGGGCCTCGGCGGTGATCGCGTCACCGACGCGCATCGTCCCGACGGTCGTGATGCGGCGGCCTTCGACGCGTGCGGTGTGGGCCTCGAGCGTCACCTCCGTGTGCAGCGGCGTCAGGCGCCGATAGCGGATGGTGAGCCTCCCGGTCACGGAGACGTGCCCGGCGGCGTTGGTCGCCATGCCGAGAGCCTCGTCGAACGCGAGGGCCACCCAGCCCCCGTGCACGCAGCCGGGCGGGCCCTCCGACTCCAGGCCGAACTCGCCCCGACCGACGACGCCCTCGGGCGTCACGTCGTAGGAGAACGGGGGCGAGACGGGATTGACGGAGAAGCGGTGTCGCCAGCGGTCCGCCTCGGGTGTGCCGGAGCTCGGGGCGCGCTCGAGACGGTCGACGACCTGCTCGGTTGCGCGCGTCGCGGCCGCCAGCTCCTCGTCCGTCACGTCCGCGCGCAGCACCGCGTCGACGAGCCGCCGGGTCGCCGCTGCCAGCTGCTCGTGCTCCGAGCCGGGCGCTTGCCGCATGTCGCGCGCTCAGCGACCCTTGAACACTGGCGGCCGCTTCTCCGCGAAGGCCTTCGGTCCCTCCTTGGCGTCCTCGCTGGCGAAGACCTCCCAGCCGATGGGGTCCTGGTACGCCATCGCGTCCGCGTCGGACATGTGCTCGGTCTCGCGCCAGGCCCGGAGGATCGCCTTCGTGGAGAGCGGTCCGCACTCGGCAACCTGGGCGGCGACGCCCCGCGCGACCGAGAGAGCCTGCCCGTCGGGGACGACGCGGCCGATGAGCCCGATCTGCAGCGCCTCGTGCGCCGTGACCGCGCGTGCCGAGAGCAGGATGTCCATCGCGACCGTGTACGGGATCTGGCGCGGGAGCCGGCACGCCGAGCCGCCGAGCGGGAACAGCCCGCGGCGAGCCTCCCAGACCCCGAAGATCGCGCTCTCGCCGGCGATCCGGATGTCGGTGCCCTGGAGCATCTCCGTCCCGCCCGCGACCGCGTACCCCTCGACCGCCGCGATCATCGGCTTGCTGCACCGGTAGTCGCGCAGGAGTCCCTTCCAGTGGAGGTTGGGCTCCTCGGTCATCCGCCGCTCGACGTACTCGCTCCGGGGTTGGTTCATCGACACGAGGTCCATGCCCGACGAGAACGAGCCGCCCGCGCCGGTGAGCACGGCTGCGCGGACGTCGTCCGTGTCGTCGACGTAGGTGTAGGCGTCCGCGAGGCCGACCAGCATCGCGGCGCTGAGCGCGTTGCGCTTCTCGGGCCGATTCATCGTGATCACGACGACCGGCCCGTCGCGCTCGACGATGCAGTCCTCGTTCGAGATGTCGAGTCGCTCCAGAGCGTCGGGCATCGGATCCTGCTCCCTCGCGGCGGTCGGGGACGGGCGATGTTAGAGGCAGGTCACGCGCTGAGGAGCTCGAGCAGCCCCGCCAGCGACGCGACGCGCGGGCAACCGACGTCGGGGTGGAGGTCGTAGGGGTCGACGAGGACCGGGCGCATCCCCGCGGCCTGCGCGCCTGCGATGTCGGCCGACGGCGTGTCACCGACGTGGATCGCACGTCCGGCGGGCACGCCGAGGGCGTCGAGCGCGAGGCGGAAGATCGCGGGGTCGGGCTTGGCGACGCCGACCACGGTCGAGTCCACGATCGCGCTGACCTCGACGCCTGCGCCGGGCCCGACCTGGCACACGGCGTCGACGCGCAGCTGCTGCTCCACCGTGCCGTCGGCGTTGGAGACCACAGCGAGCGAGAAGCCGCGCGCGGCCAGCTCGGCCAGCGCGGCACGGGCGCCGGGGATCGGGCGCGTCCACACGTCGCCGCGCCCGAACTCCGCGAGCAGCGCCGCGGCCGCGTCGACGACGTCGGGCTCAGCCACACCGCACGCGGTCGCATAGGCGCGGTTGTACGCGTGCCAGATGGTCGAGCCGTCGGCATGGTGACCGGCGGGCGCGTGGTGGCGCAGCGCGGCAACGCCCTCGTAGTGCGCACGATCGAGCTGGTCGGCGGGGATCACGACGTCGAACGCGGCGAGCGCCCGCGTGACGCGCGCGTGGTCAGGGAGGTAGAAGACGCCGCCGAGGTCGAGCAGCACCGCGTCGACGTCGTCGAGCGCGCGGCAGTCCGAACCCACCGGGGGAGGGTATCGGGGCCGCGCCATTGTCGGCGCGGTGCCGCGAGGTCGCGCTGGTACGGTGAGATCGATGGAGTTTCGGCGCATCGGCGCACTGCCGCCGTACGTGTTCGCCACCATCGACTCGTTGAAGATGGAGGCACGCCGAGCCGGCGAGGACGTCGTCGATCTCGGCTTCGGCAACCCCGACCTGGCGCCTCCCCCGGTCGCGATCGACAAGGTGTGCGAGGCGATCCGCAACCCGCGCAACCATCGCTACTCGATGAGCCGGGGGATCCCCAAGCTCCGCCTGGCGATCACCGATCTCTACCGGCGGCGGTTCGGGGTCGACCTCGATCCCGAGACGCAGGCCTGCGCGACCATCGGCGCGAAGGAGGGCTTCTCGCACGTCATGTGGGTGCTGCTCGGCCCGGGCGACGCCGCGATGGTGCCGAGCCCCTCGTACCCGATCCACATCTGGGGCCCGCTCTTCGCGGGTGCCGAGGTCCGGCACGTGCGCCTCGGCCCCGAGGCGCGCGACGCGGATGCGGGGGAGCACGACTTCCTCCAGAACCTGCGGGAGGTCTGGGAGCAGTCGTGGCCGCGCCCGAGGGTCGTCGTCCTGTCGTTCCCGCACAACCCGACGACCGCCTGCGTCGACCTGGCCTTCATGGAGCAGATGGTCCACTTCGCGCGCGAGCACGACGTGCTGCTCGTGCACGACTTCGCGTATGCGGACCTCGGCTTCGACGGGTACGAGCCGCCGTCGATCCTCCAGGTACCCGGCGCGGACGAGGTCGCGGTCGAGCTCTACACGCTCACGAAGTCGTTCTCGATGGCGGGTTGGCGCATGGGGTTCACCCTCGGCAACGCGGAGGTCGTGGCGGCGCTGGCGAAGCTGAAGAGCTATCTCGACTACGGCACCTTCCAACCGGTTCAGATCGCGGCGACGGTCGCGATGAACGAGGCGCCGGAGTTCCCACGATCCGTCAATGCGACCTATCGGGGTCGTCGCGACGCGCTCGTCGACGGGCTGGCGCGGGCGGGCTGGGAGATCGCGCGTCCCCGCGGGACGATGTTCGCGTGGGCGCCGATCCCGGAGCCCTACGAGGAGCTCGGCAGCCTCGAGTTCGCGACGCTGCTCGTCCGGGAGGCGAAGGTCGCTGTCTCGCCGGGCGTGGGGTTCGGGCCCGGTGGTGAGGGGTACGTGCGGTTCGCGCTCGTGGAGAACGAGCAGCGGATCGGTCAGGCAGTCCGGAACATCAGGCGCGCGCTGACGAAGCTGGGCTGAGGCGAGCGGCCGCGGCGCGGGTACCGCCTACACGGTCGACGTCGCAAGCTCCGTCTCCACCGGCGTCGAGAGGCGAAGCCACTCGACGCCTAGCCGCAGCGAGCCGACCCATGGAGCTGAGGCCTCGCCATCGCCGCGACGCGGTCGTAGGCTCGTTCGCGGTGCTCTACTGGACGGTGAAGGGCGTGCTCACGCCCGTGTTGCGGGTCCTGTACCGCGTCCGGGTCGAGGGTCGCGAGCACGTGCCACGTCGTGGCCCCGTGATCCTCGCGGCGAACCACCGGTCCTTCCTCGACTCGATCTTCCTGCCGCTCGTCATCCGGCGGCGCGTCACCTACGTCGCCAAGGCCGAGTACTTCGACGACCCGAAGACGGCCTGGTTCTTCCGTGCCGTCGGCCAGATCCCGATCCGGCGGGAGGGCGGCACCGCCAGCGAGGGTGCCCTCGCGGCGGCCACGGGCGTGCTCGAGCGAGGTGGTGTGTTCGGGATCTATCCCGAGGGGACGCGGACGCGCGACGGGTTCACGCACCGCGGGCACACAGGTGTCGCACGTCTGGCGGCTCGAACCGGCGCGCCCATCGTCCCGGTCGGGCTGGTGGGCACCGACGAGTGTCAGCCCACCGACAAGAAGCTCCCGCGCGCCTTCCGAACCGTGCACGTGCGCTTCGGCGCTCCGCTGACGCTCCACCACTCGGCCAACGGTGACGAGCGGATGGCGCTCCGGGCGCTCACCGACGAGCTGATGTTCGAGATCGTCCAGCTCGCGGGCTCCTACGAGTACCGAGACACGTACGCGACCAAGAAGGCGGAGGACCTGCCGGTCGACGTCGCGGAGGTGCCGCGCCTCACGGTCGAGCCCGCGATGCAGGTCGCGTGATCGACGATCACCGGTCGTCGCGGGCCCAGCCGCGCGCGCGCTCCACGCCTCGCCGCCAGTCCGCGTAGCGGCGTTCCACATCGGCCGCGTCACCGCTCGGCTCGAAGGCCGCATCCTCACGCCACGCCGACGCCGCATCGTCGGGTGTCGCCCACACGCCTCGTGCGATCCCCGCCAGGTATGCGGCGCCGAGTGCAGTCGTCTCGCGGACCTCGGGTCGCCGCACCGTCACGCCGAGTGCATCGGCCTGCAGCTGGCACAGGAGGTCCATCACCGCCGCGCCGCCGTCGACGCGGAGCTCCGCCACGGGGATGCCGGACGCGGCGGTCATCGCGTCGACGACATCGCGCGTCTGCCAGACCATTGCCTCGACGACCGCGCGCGCGAGATGCGCGCGCCCGGTGCCGCGCGTGAGCCCGAGGATGGTGCCGCGCGCGTACGGGTCCCAGTAGGGCGAGCCGAGGCCGGTGAACGCCGGCACGACGACGACGCCCCCGGTGTCGGTCACGCTCTCGGCCAGCGGGCCGGTCTCCGCCGCGTCGGCGATCACGCCGAGCCCGTCACGGAGCCACTGGATCGCGGCACCGGTCACGAAGATCGCCCCCTCGAGCGCGTACGTCGTGGACTCGCCGATCTGCCAGGCGACGGTGGTGAGCAGGCCCTCGACCGGCTCGGGGTGGGTCGGGCCGAGGTTGACGAGGACGAAGGATCCGGTGCCGTACGTGTTCTTGCTCATGCCGGTGGTGAAGCACGCCTGCCCGAAGAGCGCGGACTGCTGATCGCCCGCGATGCCGCTGACGGGGACCGCGAGGCCCGCCGCTGCGGCCCGATCGGTCGTCCCGAAGCTGCCGCTGCTCGGGCGTACCTCGGGGAGGCACGAGCGCGGCACTCGGAACAGCTCGAGCAGCTCGTCGGACCACGCGCGCGCGTCGAGGTCGTAGAGCAGCGTCCGGCTCGCGTTCGAGGGATCGGTCGCGTGCACGCCGGAGCCCGCGCCGCCCGTCAGGCACCAGAGCAGCCACGAGTCGACCGTGCCGAACGCGAGCGAGGGGCTGGCTTCGAGCCCGCCCGTCGTGAACAGCCACTCGAGCTTCGTCCCCGAGAAGTACGGATCGAGCACGAGGCCGGTGTGCGCGCGCACGAGCGGCTCGACTCCCGACGCGCGCAGCTCCTCGCAACGCGGAGCCGTCCGCCGGTCCTGCCACACGATGGCGCGCTGAGGCGTGGCCCCCGTCGCGCGATCCCACACGACCACGGTCTCACGCTGGTTCGTGATCCCGATGCCCGCGACGGTGTCCTCGGTCTGCGCGACGACCTCGCTGAGCGTCTCCCGCGTCGCGCGCCAGATGTCCTGGGGATCGTGCTCCACCCATCCGGGACGCGGGAAGTGCTGCGGGAACTCGCGGTACGCAGACGTGCGCACCCGGCCGGCGTCGTCGACGGCAACGGTGCGCACCCCTGTCGTCCCGGCGTCGATCGAGAGGACGACAGCCATGCGCGGGGATCAGGTCAGCGGTCGCCCCAGAACGCAACCCCCGTGTCGCTCTCGGCGGGCTGCGCCTCCGCGGCGGGGAGCGCGCGGGTGAGCCGGGCGGCGAGCTCGGCCCCGAGCGCGCGGTGGCCGGGGCGGAACTCGAGCACGAGACGCGCGTCGTTCGTGCCGCGGACCCGCAGCTGGAAGAGCAGGCGGTGCGGGTGGACCTTCTCGAGCGTGAAGGACGAGTAGCGCTTCCCGAGCACGAGGTCGCCGGGGCCCGGTCCGCGCCAGCGGCGGGCGAACAGCAGCACGCGCCGGTCGGTGAGGGCGATCCAGTGCTGCCGCCGGCCGAGGAACAGCAGCGGCACGTTCGGTCGGAGCTGGGCGGCCCAGCCCACGCCCGTGGTCGCGACACGTTCGCCGGGGGCGAGGACGGATTCGACCGCGGCCATGTACCGCTGCGTGCTGGCGCGCACGAGCCGAGGTTATCGGGAGCCTGTCATCATTGGCGCGATGCGCATCGGACTCCTGAACGGCGGTGGTGACTGCCCCGGGCTCAATGCCGTGACGCGCGCCGTCGTGCGGCGCGGTGAGGGCGTGCTCGGTCACCACATCATCGGCTTCCGCCACGGCTGGCGCGGCGTCATCGGCGGCGAGGTCGTCGAGCTCACCGTCGCATCCACCCGCGGTCTCCTGTATCGGGGCGGGACGGTCCTCGGCACGTCGCGCACCAATCCCTACAATCAGGAGGGCGCGGTCGACAAGGTCCGCGACACGTTGCGACGCGAGCGCATCGAGGTGCTCATCGCGGTCGGTGGAGAGGACACGCTCGGCGTGGCGCACCGTCTGTGCCAGGACGGTGTGACGTGCGTGGGTGTACCCAAGACGATCGACAACGACCTGAGCGCGACCGACTACACGTTCGGGTTCGACACCGCGGTGCAGATCGCGACCGAGGCGATCGACCGGCTGCACACGACTGCCGAGAGCCATGACCGCGTGATGCTCGTCGAGGTCATGGGACGGCACGCGGGATGGATCGCGCTGCACTCCGGTCTGGGCGCTGGCGCGGACGCGATCCTCATCCCGGAGGTGCCGTTCGACCTCGACGAGATCGTGGCTCAGCTCGAGCATCGGCACGCCCGGGGTGTGAACTCGTCGATCGTCGTCGTCGCGGAGGGCGCGACACCTCGCGAGGGCACGATGGCCACGCTCGAGGAGGATCTCGACGAGTTCGGCCACGTCCGGCTGGGTGGCATCGCGGCGCGGATCGCGCCCGAGCTGAAGGAGCGCACCGGGTTCGACACGCGCGTCGTCGTGCTCGGGCACCTGCTGCGCGGCGGCACGCCCACGGCCTACGACCGGATCCTCGCGACGCGCTTCGGCCTCGCGGCGGTCGACGCAGCGCACGACCGCGAGTCCGATGTGATGGTCGCGCTCCGCGGCACCGAGATCGTGCGCGTGCCGCTCGGCGATGCCGTCGGGGCGCTCAAGACCGTCCCGCCCGAACGCTTCGCGGAGGCCGAGGTGTTCTTCGGATGAGCGAGCCGACGGCCGTCTCGGACGCGCTGGCCGACCTGCTGACGCTCCTCGAGCTCGAGCCGCTCGAGGTCAACCTGTTTCGCGGGCTGAGCCCCCACGAGAACCAGCAGCGCGTCTTCGGTGGGCAGGTCGCGGCGCAGGCGCTCGTCGCCGCGGGTCGCACGGTCGAGGCCGACCGCCACGTGCACTCGCTGCACGCGTACTTCCTGCGGCCGGGCGATCCGACCATCCCGATCATCTACGACGTGGATCGCATCCGCGACGGGCGCTCCTTCACGACGCGACGCGTCGTCGCGATCCAGCACGGCCGTGCGATCTTCAACCTCGCCGCGTCGTTCCAGGTCCTCGAGCACGGTCCCGACCACGCCGCCCCGATGCCGCTCGTCCCCGATCCCGACGAGCTGCCCACGTTCCGTGACCGGCTCGAGCCCTACCTCGAGCGCTTCGGCGCCGAGATGGTCGACTGGCTCACGCGCGACCGGCCGATCGACTCACGGCCGGTCGAGGACCCGAAGTGGCTCGCGCCCGGCCCCCGAGCACCGAGCCAGGACGTGTGGATCCGGGCGAACGGCGCGCTCCCGGACGACCCGCTCGTGCACGCGTGCGTCGTCGCATACGCGTCGGACCTCACCCTCCTCGACACCGCGACGCTTCCGCACGCGATCGGCTATGCCACCGGCAACTACCAGATGGCCAGCCTCGACCACGGGATGTGGTTCCACCGGCCGTTCCGCGCCGACGACTGGCTGCTGTACGCGCAGACGAGCCCGTCCGCGTCGGGAGCGCGCGGTCTCGCGCTCGGGCACGTCTTCACCAGGGACGGCACGCTCGCGGTGACCGTCATCCAGGAAGGACTGATGCGGCCGGTCGGAGGACCCGGCACGCCGGACGGTGAGACCGCGTGACGCAACGCGCGACCGAGCAGCCGGTCGACCTCCGCTCGGACACGGTCACGAAGCCGACGGCCGCCATGCGCGCCGCGATGGCGGCGGCAGAGGTCGGCGACGACGGCTACCGCGAGGATCCGACGCTGAACCGACTCGAAGAGCTCGCCGCGAGCATGTTCGGCACCGAAGCGGCGCTCTTCACCGCGTCCGGGACCATGGCGAACCAGATCGCGCTGCGGGTCCTCGCGGTCGCGGGCAGCGAGGTGCTGTGCCCGCGGCGCTGCCACGTCGCCCGCTACGAGCACGCGGCGGCGGCACGCAACGCCGGCGTCCAGCTGCGTGGGCTGACCGATGACGACGGGTACGTGTCGCCGGGGGACGTCGAGCAGGCACTCGCCGACCAGGGGCACCACCTCCCGCCGGTCTCGGCGATGCTGCTCGAGAACACGCACATGCCCGCGAGCGGTCGGCCGCTCTCGGTGGAGGCGACGGTGTCGATGGCGGCACCGGCGCGCGCGGCAGGGGTGCGCGTGCACCTCGACGGCGCGCGCCTCTGGAACGCCGCGCTCGCGCTCGGGACGACGCCGGCCGCGCTCGCTCGCCCCGCCGACACCGTCATGGCGTGCCTCTCGAAGGGACTCGGGGCCCCGATGGGTTCGGTGCTCGGCGGGCCTGCCGACGTCATCGACGCCGCGCGCCGTGAGCGTGCGCTCCTCGGTGGCAACCTCCGCCAGGGTGGCGTGGTCGCCGCAGCCGGCATCGTCGCGCTCGAGACGATGATCGAGCGTCTCGCGGACGACCACCGCCGCGCCCGCCGGCTCGCGGAGGCACTCGCCGACCTCTTCCCCGGGAGCATCGACCCCGACGGCGTCCTCACGAACATCGTGTGCGCGCCTCTGTCGGCGTTCCCGCGCGACCTCGTCGCGCGGCTCGACGCACAAGGCGTGCGCTGCGGCACGATCGACGCGCGAACCGTGCGCTTCGTCACCCATCTCGATGTCGATGACACCGGGACCGAGCACGCGATCTGCGCGTTGAGCGCGATCGCTCACGAGAGGAGCTGACGAAGATGGGTCGAGTCCTGGTGACAGGTTGCTCGTCCGGGATCGGGCGCGCGTCGGCCGTCGAGCTCACGAAGCGAGGTCACGACGTGGTCGCGACCGCGAGACGGGCCGCTTCCATCGAGGACCTCGACGTGGCCGAACGCCTCGTCCTCGACGTCGACGACGACGATTCGGTCGGGCACGCCGTCGCCGGGGCCGGCGACCTGGACGCGCTGGTCAACAACGCGGGTTTCGGCATCGCGGGACCGATCGAGCAGGTGCCGCTGCCCGAGGTCCGCGCGGTCATGGAGACCAACTACCTCGGTGTGGTGCGGATGCTCCAGGCCGTCCTGCCGGGGATGCGTGCCCGGGGCGGTGGCGTGATCGTCAACGTCTCGTCGCTCGTCGGGCGCGTCGCTCCACCGCTCGGGGGCGTGTACGCGGCGTCGAAGTTCGCCGTCGAGGGCCTGACCGAGGCGCTGCACTACGAGGTGGGGCACTTCGGCGTCCGTGTCCGGCTCGTCGAACCGGGCATGTTCGCCACCGAGTTCCAGGCCAAGGAGTTCTCGTTCCCGATCGCGGCGCCCTACGACGAGCTCGAGCGCGAGTGGGAACGCGCCCGCGGCGTGCTCGGGGGCCCGGAAGCCCCGGGGCCGGAGGCCGTCGCGAGCACGATCGCCGATGCGATCGAGAGCGAGGAACCCCGGCTGCGGTGGCCCGTGGGCGCCGACGCGGAGATGGTCCTCGCGGTGCGGGCCACGAGCACCGACGAGGAGTTCGAGGCGACGATGCGGGGAACGCTCGGACTCGAATGGTGAGCCTGCTCGTCCCGGACACACCGGCGAGCGCGCTCGCCGTCTACGCCCATCCGGACGACCCCGAGATCTCGTCGGGAGGGACGCTCGCACGCTGGGCCGCCGCCGGCGCCCGCGTCTGGGTGCTCATCACGTCGCGCGGCGACAAGGGCACCGACGACCCCGACGCCGACCTCGAGGCGCTCGCGCACCGCCGCGTCGAGGAGACGGCCGTCTCGACGGCGGCGCTCGGGCTCGAGGACCACTTCCACCTCGAGCACGCGGACGGTGAGCTCGTCGAGGACCGGGATTTGCGCGGCGAGATCGTGCGGTACGTCCGCCGGCTCCGGCCGGAGGTCGTCCTCTGCCCGGATCCGACCGCCGTGTTCTTCGGTGACTCGTACTTCAACCACCGTGACCACCGCGTCACGGGATGGGCGACGCTCGACGCGGTCGCGCCTGCAGCCGGCAACCCGCACTACTTCCCGGAGCACCGCGACGAGGGCCTCGACGTGCACCACGTCCGTAACGTCTTCCTGTCAGGGACGCTCGAACCCAACTGCTGGGTCGACATCACGGCGACGCTCGAGCAGAAGATCGACGCGCTCTTCTGTCACGCGAGCCAGCTCACGCACACCGGGGACTGGTTCCGCGAGTTCCTCAGGCAGAGCGCCGAGGAGGCAGGCCGCGCCGCAGGGGTGCGCTACGCCGAAGGATTCCGGCGTCTCACGTTCGGCGGCTAGGGGCGCGCACCGCCGCCCGTGCCCTTCGCCTTCCACTCCGACATCGCGCGCAGGACGAGGACGGCGACGATGCCCACGCCCGCGGCCGCGGCTGTCGATCCCAAGAGCGTCCCGAGCAGCTTCTCGCCCTCGCAGTCACCGGTGCAGCCGACATCCGCGAGCCCGTAGCCGATGATGCCGCCGAACAAACCGGCGACGACGACGCTGGTGAACGCGAGGAGGAACGCGGTGCGCGACGGCATCTGCGGCGGCGCGTCGCGAGAACCGGCGTCGTCGGGCTCCACCGTGTGATCGTACGGCCGGGCGGACGACCGCTCGGCGGTAACCTCGGCCGCGTGCGGGAGTGGCTCGTCGCGGGCGCGCTCGTCGAGGCGCCGGACGGTGTGCTGCTCGTGCGCAACCGCCGCCGCAGTGGCTCGTCCGACTGGAGCACACCCGGAGGTGTGATCGACGACGACGATGCGACCCTCCTGGAGGGCCTGACGCGCGAGGTCGAGGAGGAGACCGGCCTCGTCGTCACGCTCTGGGAAGGCCCGCTCTACGAGGTGCGCGCGGTCGCGGTCGACCTCGGGTGGTCGCTTCGTGCGGAGGTGTACCGGGCCGTCGAGTACGAGGGCGAGCTGCGCGTCGCGGACCCTGATGGGATCGTCGTCGAGGCGCAGTTCGTCCCGCCGGGGGAGTGCGCGGCTCGTTGCGCCGCGGACGGCGCGCGGTGGGTGCACGAGCCGCTCGCCGAGTGGCTCGTGGAGCGGTGGGGTCCCGAGGACGCCCGCGGGTACCGCTACGACGTGCGCGGGAGCAGTCGCGACTCGCTCGACGTGCGGCGAAGCATCCCGTGACCGGCGACCGGGGCACGGTCGCCGGCCGCGCGCCCGGGATCCTCCACGTCGATCTCGATGCGTTCTACGCGAGCGTCGAGCAGCTCGCCGACCCGGCGCTCCGAGGCCGGCCGGTCGTGGTCGGCGGTCTCGGCGGACGAGGCGTCGTCGCGGCAGCGAGCTACGAGGCACGTCGGTTCGGGGTCCACTCGGCGATGCCGATGGCACGCGCGCGGCTCGCGTGCCCGGATGCCGTCTTCCTGGCGCCGCGTTTCGACGCGTACGCGGCCGCGAGCCGGCAGGTCATGGCGATCCTGCGGTCGGTGACACCGCTCGTCGAGCCCATCGCGATGGACGAGGCGTTCCTCGACGCGCGCGGCGCCGAGCGTCTGCACGGCGCAGGCCCGGTGATCGCAGAGCGACTGCGCGAGCGCATCCACGCGGTGACCGGCCTCACTGCGTCGGTCGGCGTTGCGTCGACGAAGATGCTCGCCAAGATCGCGAGCGAGCTCGCGAAGCCCGACGGGCTGGTGGTGGTCGCGATCGGACACGAGCTCGAGGTCCTCCACCCGCTGCCGGTCGAGCGGCTCTGGGGCGTCGGGCCGGCCACGACCCGCCGCCTCGCGCGGTACGGCGTCGTGACGATCGGCGATCTCGCGGCGTTGCCGGAGGCGACGCTCGTCGCGGCGCTCGGCCGGGCGCACGGTTCGCAGCTCCATGCGTTGGCATGGAACCTCGACGCGAGGCCGGTGGAGCCGGAACGAGTGGTCAAGTCGATCGGGCACGAGGAGACGTTCGCGCGCGACATCGTCGAGCGGCCGGTGCTCGAGCACGAGATCGTCCGCCTGTCCGACAAGGTCGGTGCGCGTCTGCGTGCCGCCGGCCGAGTGTCACGCACGGTGCAGCTCAAGATCCGGTACGCGGACTTCCGCACGATCACACGGTCCCGAACGTTCGCCGAGGCCACCGACGTCGCGCTCGAGATCGCGCGGAGCTGCGTCGAGCTCCTCCACGATGTCGAGCTCGGGACCGGCATCCGGCTGCTCGGCGTGAGCGCGCAGCAGCTGGAGCCCGCCGCGGCGGTGCAGGCCGCGCTGCCCTTCGAGAATGGAGCCACCGCCGGCCCCGCGCACGAGCAGCGCCGCCGGGTCGAGCGCAGCGTCGACGAGGTGCGCGAGCGCTACGGGGACGACTCCGTGATCCCGGCGCGCTTCGCGCCGCAGCACCCGGCACGACCGCCGTCCTCGCAGGCATGACGCTCGACATCGGGTTCGTCGGATGCGGGTTCATCGCGTCCATCCACTCGCTCGCGCTCACCATGCTCATGGACGCGAACCTCGTCGGCGCACGCGTGTCGGCGACGTACGACACCGACCGTGGACGCGCGGAGACGCTCGCCGTCGGGCACGGGGCGACCGCGCACGATCGTCTCGACACGCTGCTCGACGCCGTGGACGTGGTCTGGGTGTGCACGTGGACGTCCGACCATCTCGCGGCCGTGCGCGGCGCGACCGACCGCGGGCGTGCCGTCTGGTGCGAGAAGCCGCTCGCACCCACGCTGGACGAGTGTGTCGAGGTCGCGGAACTGCTCGATCGCGTCCCGCACCAGGTGGGTCTCGTGCTCCGCCACTCGCCCGTGTTCGAGGCCGCGGCCACGGCCGTCGCGTCGGGTGAGCACGGGCGGCCGCTCGCCGCGCTGCTCCGGGACGACCAGTACTTCCCGATCCAGGGTCAGTACGGATCCGACTGGCGGGCCGACGTCGGTCGCGCCGGCGGCGGGACGCTGCTCGAGCACTCGATCCACGACGTGGACGTGCTGCGCTGGATCCTCGGCGAGCCGACCCGGGTCAGCGCCCGGGTCGCGCAGCGCTTCGGCCATGCGGGGATCGACGATGTCGCGGACGCCACGCTGGAGCTCGCCGACGGCTCGGTCGCGACGCTGCTGAGCGTCTGGCACCAGATCCTGCGGCGGCCCTCGACACGCCGGATCGAGATCTTCTGCGAGGACGCGTTCCTCTGGGCCGATGACGATCACATCGGGCCGTTGCACGTCGAGCGCACGGACGGCGTCAGCGTGATCGTCGGCGCTCCACCGGCGTGGAGCGAGGCGATCGACCTCCCGCCCGAGATCGCGCTTCCCCTGCTCCAGTACGCGGTGCCGGCCAAGGCGTTCCTCGACGCGCTCGCGGGCGGCCGGCGGCCGTTCCCCGATGCCGCGACCGCCCTCGCCGCGCACCGGATCGTCGATGCCGCATACCGGTCGGCGCGCGACGGAGGAGCCCCGGTCGAGCTCCCGGAGCCGCCGCGAGCGCGTTGAGGGGGCCTCGCGCCTGCGCGACAATGACGGCTGTGCCGCTCTCCGAGGACGAGCAACGGATCCTCCGCGAGATCGAGGCGAACCTCTCGGTCACGGATCCGAAGCTGGTGCAACAGGTCTCCGACACGACGCTGTACCGCCACGCGTCGCGGATGATCAAGTGGGCGGTGCTCGGCTTCGTCGGCGGGCTGGTCCTCATGGTGCTCACGTTCACGAGCGTGCTCGCCCTCGGCGTCGCCGGGTTCCTCATCATGCTGTTCTGCCTGCTCGTCATCGAGCGCAACGCACGCAAGATCGGGCGAGCCGGCCTCGAGAGCCTGACCGGGAACATGCGTGGTGGCGCGCTGAAGGGCATGTTCGGCTCCGCCGGCCAGCGTTGGCGGGAGCGCTGGCAGCGCGACGACGACACCCCCTGACGACGCCTGGTGGGGTACTCGGCCACCCAGGCGGCGCGGCTCGCCGGGTGCACCCCCGCCCAGCTCGAGAGCTGGGACCGAGCGGGGCTCGTCCGCACCCGGCCCGGTGACGACGGCCCGTACGCGTTCCGCGACCTCGTCGCCCTGCGCATGGTCCGCTCGCTGCTCGACGCCGGGCTCTCGCTCGGGCGGATCCGACGCGCCGTCACCGAGCTGGCCCAGGGTGGTGAGGAGCTCGCAGAGCTCCGCCTCGTGACCGACGGCGACCACGTGTGGGCCTGCCGCGACGACGGGCAGATCCTGGACGCGCTCGGCCGCGGTCAGCTCGCGCTGTTCGTCGCCGTGGACCGCCTGGCAGCCGAGGTGGAGGCCGAGGTGCGCGAGTTCTCCCGCGATCGACAGACGTTCCTCGACGACCTCCGATCCGACGGCCGCGACGACCACCCGGCCAGCTCCTAGGAGATGAAGCGGAGGCGTGGCCGGACGGCCGGGACGCCGGAGCGGAATCGACCCAGCTAGACGAGCTCGTCGACCTCGTCCCTGCGACCGAGCGTGCGCGTCGACAGCCGCGCCCGCAGACGTGCGAGCGCGCCGCCGTGCGCGTCGAGGGCCCGGCGAACCTCGTCGACGTCGCGCCACGCGGCGTCGGCCCGCGCGCCGGGCGGGGCGTCCTCCGAGTACCGGGCGTGCGTGTAGACCTCCGCGAGCGAGCGCAGCGCCGGGCGCGCCTGATCGCCCGTGTCCTCGGGCACTCGCGCCGCCAGCTCGTACGGGGTCTCCGACGGCGACGTCGCGATGTGATGGTCAGCGAGCGTGTCGATGAGCTCGTGCCACGCGCCGACGATGGCGCGACGCGGATCCGCGCTCGCGCGCCGACGCGTGCGGCGGCGGCGCTTCCACACGAGCACGCCGACCAGGGGCGCGAGCAGGAGGCCCAGGAGGACGGCGACAGCGACGAACGGCCACCACGCGGCACCGCCGCCCGGCTCCTGCGAGCTGCCCGCCGTGATCCTCACGCCGCCGCCCTTCGGTGCGGACGCGGGCGGTGCGGACGCGCCCGGCACCGTCGACGGCGGCCCGGCGGTTGCGGGCGGGGCCGTGGTCGTCGGCGGCGCGACCGTCGGTGTCGAGGTCGGCGGGATCACGCGCGCCGGCTCGCCGCTGAGTCCGCTCCCGCCGGGCAGGTCGCTCGGTGGCGTCGGGTCGAAGAGGTGCGTCCAGCCGATGCCACCGAACCAGACCTCCGGCCAGGCGTGCGCGTCGTGGTTCGTCACCGTGAAGGTGCCGGTCGTCGCGTCGAGAGCACCCGACGTGAAGCCGACCGCGACGCGCGCCGGGATCCCGAGCGACCGCGCCATCAGGGCGTACGCGGTGGCGAACTGGACACAGAAGCCGCGGCGATCCCGAAGGAAGGCTGCGACTGCGGCCTCGTCGTCGCCCAGTGAGATCATCGGGTCGTACGTGAACGCGCCGCTGCGGAAGTAGTCGCGGAGTGCCGTGGCGCGATCGATCGGGTCGTCGAGCCCCGCCGCGAGGCTGCGCGCGGTCTCCGCGACGACCGGGGGGAGGTCGGGCGGCAGCTTCGTGTAGGCCGCGAGCTCGGGCGGCACCGTGGTCGCGGACGCGGTCCGGCGATCCTCGGCGTCGATCGTCCGGTGTGGCGTCGCCGACGTGACCTGATACCGGAGACCCGTGACGCTGTCACGGCCGGTCACGAGCGTCGACGAGGCGCGCACGACGAGCGTGTCGGGTTCGCTCACACGGACCGCCCGGTACGCCGCCGGCATCCACCGCTCGGTGAGCGGACCGATCTCGTAGCGCTGGACGAGTGCGCCCCGCGGCACCGGCTCGTCGAGGCCGGTGCCGACCGCGTCGTCTCCCTCGGCCGTCAGCGCCCACTGGCCGCCCGCGTCGGAGCGGTACTGGTCGAGCGCGGTGATGCGCCAGTAGTCGGCCTCGTCGGCCTCCACCGTGAACAGCTGCTGCACGTCCTGCTGCCGGAGCTTGTCGCCGACGTCGAGCAGCGGGGGGATCTGGGTCCGGTAGCTCCGCGCACCCCCGGACTGGTCGCCGAGGCCGTCGGTGTCGAGGAGCGGCCGATCGGCGTCGGGCAGCGCGATGGCACCGGCGACGCCGGCGCCGACGGCGAGCGTCCCGGCGAGCACCGCGACGAGGAGCGCCCTCGGTGCGTCGAGCACGCGCCGCGCCGGCCCGAGATGGGTGCGATGGCGCTCGAGCAGGCGCTGGTGCTGCAGGGCGAGGAAGAGGACGGCGGCGACGCCGAAGGCGCCGACGCTGAGCCAACGGTCCTCGTTGGTCCCGAGCGCGATGCACCAGATGACGACGACGACGCCGGGAGCGATCGCACCGAGGCTCGCGTCGCGGCGGAACGCGAGCGCGTCGGCACCGGCGGCGACGACCCAGACCACGACCGCGGCGAGCACGATGATGCCCGCGCGCGCCGGCAGCGGAACCGGCTGCAGGCGCACCACGTCCCACCCCGCGTGGACCCGATCGAGCACGGGCCCGGGTGACGGTCCGCCGGGCGTCGCGACGAGGATCCCGAGGCCGAGCACCGTCGCGGAGGCGAGCAGCTCGACCCAGAGCTCCCGTCGCAAGGCACGCGTCGCCGCTGCGACCAGGTGCGGGAGCACGGCCGCGACGACGAGCGGCGCGATCCAGCGGTCACCGGCGAAGACCCGCCCGAAGGCGAGCGCGACGGTGACGCTCAGCGCGGCGAGCGCAGCGCAGACCGGGACGTCGCGGGGTTCCATCGCTCTCTCCGGCGCGCGGCCGCCCGGTTCCAGGCGGCGGCGAGGGGCTGGGACGCGGCATCGACCAACCCGGGCACGGGTGCGGTGGTCGGCGGTCGCGTCGCGATGACGGCGAGCGCCGCACGCCGGTGCATGGGCGCGACGGCGTCGCGCAACGCGCGATCCGGGGCGCCGGTGGCGACGACGAGCGCACCGATCCCGAGGCGCGACGCCAGCTGGGCACCGAGCGCGGCGAGATGGTCGGGACCGCCGACATCGACGACGGCCAGCCGGTCGAGCAGGAGCTCCACCGACCCGGCGCCGGGGCGCCCGAGGACCTCGCCGGCCGTCGTGAACACGTCGACGGGCGTCTGGTCGTCGCGGCAGCGGACTGCGAGCGACGCGACGGCCTCGACCGCGACCTCGAACGAGTCGTTGTCGTGGACCTCAGGACGGGTGTCGAGGAGGAGCACGACACGCCCGGGAGCGGCGGCCTCGTCGAGCCGCAGGACGAGCTCTCCCGTGCGCGCGGTCGACCGCCAGTGCACGCGGCGGGGATCGTCGCCGGGCTCGTACGCGCGCAGCGCGAGGAACTCGCCGGCGCTCTCGGGTGCCGGCACGCGCGGTCCCTCCGCATGCGGGTCGGGCTCGCCGCCCAGGCTCCGGCGAGGCGCGAGGACGTCGTGCAGACGCGGGCGCACGACGAGGTCGGTCGGTGGCGTCACGACCCACGCGCGCCGCACCAGCCCGAAGGGGTCGGCGACGACGGCGAGCAGCGGGCCGAGCTCGTGGACGCCGCGGCGCGTCGTCGGCACGCGGTAGGTCGCGCGCACGGGCTCGTCCGCGGGCGACGGGGGCAGCACGAAGCGCGCCGACCGGCGGCCTCCGTCGACACGCTCCGTGAGCGAGAGGAGGGGAGTGCGCGCCGTCGTCCGCCCGTCGAGGACGACCCGGCCCTCGCCGCCCACGTGGACACGGGACGGGCGCGCCGTACGCGCAACCGACAGCGCGGGCCGCCCGCGCAGCACGGCGATCACGCCGAAGGCGAGCAGGAGGACACCCGCGATCCCGAGGCCGGCGAGCGCACCTGCACCCAGGATCCGCGCCCCGACGAAGAGCCCCACCGACGCGCCGACGAGGGTCCAGCCCCGCCGTGTCGGCGTGGGCCGGCCGAGCGGGTCGGCCACGATCAGCCGGTGGCGCCCGGGACGCGCACCAGCTCGACGACCGAGCGGATGACGTCGACGCCGCGCACGCCTCGGAGGCCGGCCTCGGGCGTGGTGATGATCCGATGCTCCAGGATGCTCGGCGCGAGCGCCTTGACGTCGTCGGGGATCACGTAGTCACGGCCCGACGACGCCGCGTACGCGCGCGCGGCGCGTTGGAGCGCGAGCGCGCCGCGGGGGCTGACGCCGAGCACGAGATCATGGTGGCGCCGGGTCGCGTCGGCGAGATCGACGATGTAGTGCTGGATGGCGGGAGCCACGTGCACCATCGTGACCGCGTCGGCGGCGGCCGCGACGTCGGCCGCCGAGGCGACCGGCTCCAGCGAGTCGACGCGCAGGTGGCCGGTGCCGGAGCCGTGCGTGTCGAGGATCGCGACCTCCGCGTCCCGGCTCGGGTACCCGATGGGCAGCCGCATCAGGAAGCGGTCGAGCTGGGCCTCGGGGAGGGGATATGTGCCCTCGAGCTCGATGGGGTTCTGGGTCGCGATCACGAGGAACGGACGCGGCAGCGAGTACGTCCGTGCGTCGACCGTGACCTGGCGTTCCTCCATCGCCTCGAGCAGCGCAGACTGCGTCTTCGGCGACGCGCGATTGATCTCGTCGGCGAGCACGACGTGCGCGAAGACGCCACCGGGGCGGAACTCGAACTCGTTCGTGGCCCGGTTCCAGACCGACACCCCGAGCACGTCCGACGGGAGGAGGTCCGGTGTGAACTGGATCCGGTTCGCGCTCGCGGCGATGGACCGCGCGAGCGCCTTGGCGAGGGACGTCTTGCCCACACCGGGGACGTCCTCGACGAGGAGGTGGCCTTCCGCGAGCAGGCACACGAGCGCGAGCGACACCTGTTCGCGCTTTCCCTGGATCACGCGCTCGATGTTGCCGAGCAGCACGTCGAAGAGGGCCGCCACGTCGACCCGACGCGCGGCAACGGGTTGCGCCATTGCTAGGGACTCGTGGGAACGCTCGCGTGCTCCACGGATGGCGACGGTAGCAGCGCGTCTCGACGGTACCGTGACCGCGTGCGGCGCCGACGCGGATCGTGGCTCGCCGCGCTCGCGGGCATCGCGGCGCGACCGTGGCTCTGGGGCGAAGCGGTCGCGGCGAGCGTGCGCATGGCGCGGCCGCGCTGGTGGCGGCGGCCCCCGTTCCTGCCCGTTCCGGACAGCTCGTACGTCGCCTTCCGCCTCGAGACCCAGTACGGCTCGGACGGCGCCCCGGCGCGGCGCGACCTGGTCACCTACCTCGAGTGGTGCCGCTCGCAGCGCGCCATCATGCGCCGGGCCCGCCGGTAGCCCTCATTACACTCACCACGCAACGCACGCACCGGGAGCGAGCGTGGAGCGGGCCCGGGCATCCCGGGCCCGGAGCGAGCGAGCAAGGGGAGATGGCTTGGGGAGAGCGCTGCTGCTCAACGCCACCTTCGAGCCCCTCTGCGTCGTGTCCGCCCGGCGGGCCGTCGTGCTCGTGCTCAAGGCGAAGGCGGAGGTCGTGGAACGCAACGGCGCCGCCTTCCGCTCGGAGCGCGCGGTCATCCCGGTCCCGTCGGTGGTGCGCCTCACGCACTTCGTGCGCGTCCCGTACCGGACCCGCGTGCCCCTGTCGCGGCGCGCGGTGTTCGCCCGTGACGGGCATCGCTGTCAGTACTGCGGCCGCAGCGCCGAGAACCTCGACCACGTCCTCCCGCGCTCGCGGGGCGGAACGCACAGCTGGGACAACGTCGTCGCCTCCTGCCGTCCGTGCAACGCGCGCAAGGAGGACCGGCTCCCTCAGGAGGCGGGCCTCCGCCTGCGCCGCGCGCCCGCCGTCCCCCACGCCGACCTCTGGCTGATCGCGACCGCCGGCGCGCTCGACCCCGCCTGGACGCCCTACCTCCCAGGCCTGGAGGCCGTCCCCGCCTAGGCACACCACCCCGCGCCGGGCCGGGGAGAGGG
>DATBSK010000045.1:0-10884 GCA_036559825.1 Acidimicrobiia bacterium
TCACGTTCGTGTTCTCGGTGCTGATGGGATGCGAGCAGGTCGCGGCATCTGGCGTCCTCGACCGTCACCCGGGTCTGCGCGTCGCCTTCCTCGAGACCAGCTGCAACTGGGTGCCGTTCATGATCGAGCGGCTCGAGGAGAAGGCCAACCCGGCGCGCCGGCGGTTCAAGCCCGACCGGCCGCTCGACACGGTCGTCGACCGCGCCGAGCAGGGGGGCTACCACTCCGAGCTGTCCCCGCAGGAGTACATCGACCGGGGCAACCTCTACTTCGGCTTCGAGGTCGAGGACCCCCTGCTCCCGTACTGCGTGGAGCACTTCGGCGAGGACTGCTGGATCTTCGGGTCCGACATCCCGCACGGCGATCGCCTCGCCGACGCGGCGAAGGTGCTCCAGGAGCGCTCCGACCTGAAGGACGACGTCAAGCGCAAGCTCGTGCTCGACAACGTCGCCCGCTTCTACCAGCTGGACCTCCGACAGTAGGTTCTCGTCACTGCAGGAGATCGGGTTCGAGCGCCACGATCTCGTCGTACAGAACCTGGAACGCGAGCCATCCCACCCGGTGAGTCCCCACCTGCGACGCGGTCAGGCGGGCGGTCTCGGGGTCGATGAGCCGCAGCGGGCGGCCGGTCTGCTCGAGCGCGATCTGTACCTGACACGAGCGCTCCATCGTGATGAACCAGTACGCGGCCTCGTCGACCGAGTGCCCGACGGTGAGCAGGCCGTGGTTCACCAGGATGAGCGCCTTGTGATCCGCCAGCGTTGCCGCGATGCGTTTGCCCGCGTCGAGGCTGTACACCACGCCGGAGTACTCCTCGAACACCGCATGATCCTCGTAGAACATGCACGCGTCCTGGGTGAGCGGGTCGAGCAGCGACGCGGTCGCCGACCACGCCTTCCCCCACGTCGAGTGCGAGTGCGCCGCCGCGATCACATCGGGGCGCGCCTGGTGGATCTGCGAGTGGATCGCGAACGCCGCCTCGTTGAGCTCCCCCGCCCCCTCGACGACGGAGCCCTGGTCGTCCACGCAGAGGAGGTCCGAGGCGCGGACGTGACTGAAGTTCTGCCCGAGTCGATTCACCCAGAAGTGATCGAGCTGCTCGGGGTCGCGCACGGTGATGTGCCCCGCCGCGCCCTCGTCGAGCCCGTACCGCCCGAACAAGCGATACGCGGCGGCGAGCCGCTGTTTGCGATGCCGGCGCTCCTCGTCCACCGAGGTGAGCGTCGGGAGATACTCCTCGTTCTGGTCGGGCATCAGAGATCCACCAGGACCTTCATCGCGCTGCGCTCGTGGAGCCGATCGTACGCGTCGAGGTGCGTCTCGAACGGGACGTGCTCGACCCAGCCGTCGGTCGGGTAGCGCCCTCGCGACATGTGATCGAGCACGGCGGCGAAGTCGCCGCAGTTCGAGAACGAGGCGAGTATCGCGACCTCGCGCATCATCAGATCGGTGGGGTTGTACGCCACCGGCTCGACGTACGCGGCCAGCGTGACGAACCGGCCCTTGCGACCCGTCACCGCGGTGCCCACACGGAAGCTCTCGGCTGTGCCGGCCGCGTCGATCGCCACCGTTGCGCCGAGCCCTCGGGTGTGCTCGAGGATCTCGCCGACCACGTCACCCGCGGTCGGGTCGAGGACCGTCTCGGCACCGAGCCGGGCGATCGCAGCGCGACGGTCGGGCGACGGCTCGGTGACCACGACGTCCTCCACGCCGAGCGCGCACAGCGCGAGGTAGCAGCCGATCCCGATGGGTCCGGCGCCGAGCACCACCGCGGTCGTCCCCGGCTCAGGTCGCGCGAGCGAGACGCCGTGGTACGAGACCGACATCGGCTCTGCCAGCGCGGCTTGTGCGGGCTCGACGCCGTCGGGGACCGGAAACGTCATCGCCTCGGTCACGGCGGTGAGCTCCGAGAGACCCCCGCCGGACGCGCCGAGCCCGTGGCACTGGTACTGGAAGCAGAGGTGGTAGTGGCCGGCGCTGCACGCCGAGCACGTCCCGCAGCGCCACTGCGGATCGACCGCGACGAGGTCGCCCACCGCGACGCGCGACACCCCGGGACCTACCTCGACGATCTCGCCGGCGAACTCATGACCGATCACGATCGGGAGCGGCACGGGAGCCATCGCCTTGACGTAGTACTGATGCAGATCCGTGCCACAGAGACCGTTGTACAGCGGCCGGACGATGACGTCACCGGCGCCGATCGTCGGCTCGGGAACGTCCTCGAAGCGGATGTCGCCGGGTCCGTAATAGAGCGCAGCCCTCATCCCCGCACCTTCATTCCTCGATGATGATCGCCTGCTCAGGACAGCCGAGGGCGGCGCGGCGGGCCGCGTCCTCGAGCTCTGGCGTCAACGTCCCGTCCTCGACCTCGGCATGGCCGTCCTCGTCGCGCAGGCGGAACAGCTCGGGAGCAGCGAAGTTGCACAGACCGTGACCTTGGCACCGCGTCTCGTCGATCCGCACGTTCACTGCGATCGGGGTCCCGGAGTGAACCCGGCCGGCATCCGGATGTAGCCGTTGACGATGCCGATGGACGGATAGCGCTCCGTGCGCTCGCGGTCGATCTCGTAGTCGGGCATCCGCGCGAGCACCTGGTCGAGCACGATGGCGAACTGGTGCCGCGCGAGCGTCGACCCGATGCACCGGTGCTTGCCGAGACCGAAGGCCATGTGCCGGTTCGGGAAGCGGTCGGGGACAAACGAGTCGGGATCGGGGAACTGTGCCTCGTCGCGGTTGGCCGAGGCAAAGCACAGCAGCACCCGGTCACCCCGTTCGAGCCGCTGACCACCGAGCTCTGTGTCCTGGATCACCGTGCGAGAGAACGCCTGGACCGGCGAGAAGTAGCGGAGAAACTCCTCGGTGGCGCTCGGGACCAGCTCGGGAGCATCGATGAGGAGCCGCCGCGTCTCACGGTCACGGTCGAGATGCTCGATCGCGTTCGCGAGCAGCGACGTGGTCGTGTCGACGCCGCCGTTGATGACGGTGTTGAGCATCGACAGGAGCTCTTCGTCCGTCAGTGTGCGCCCGTCGACCTCGGTCGTGACCAGTTCAGTGAGCACGTCGTCGCGAGGTGACGCGCGTCGGTCGACGATCTCCTGGTACAGCGTCTGGAACATCCACTGCTGCCCTGCGACCGCCTTGTCGAACTCGAGTGTGCCCGGACGCGTGTACACGACTTCGTGTGTCGGTTCTGCATACTTGGCCCAGTCCTCGACGGGCAGACCGAGGATCAGCAGCGTGACCATCGCCGGCACCGGATTGGCGAGATCGAGCACGAAGTCGATGGTTCCGGTCTCGATCACGTTGTCAACGCACTGCGTCGCGAACTCGGCCACATGCGGCCGAAGCGCTTCGACACGCGGCGGGGAGAACACCGGGTTCAAGACGCGACGAAAGACGTTCCACTCCGGCGGATCCATCTCGATGAGAGCGTTCTGGTAGGGCGCCTCCGGAATGTTGACTCCGCCGTACCTGACTCCGTCGATCTCCTCGGCAGCGTGCAACGACGAGAAGACCGCGTCGTCTCGCAGTGCGCGGGCGCAGTTGTCGTGATCTGTGATCAGCCAGTAGCCGCCGTGCTGCTCACTGAACGCAACCGGGCAACGCGTTCGGAGATCCCGCGTGATGGCTTGGACGTTGTCGGCGTACTCGGGTGACGTGTGGTCGATGTCGACCAGTGGCCGACGCTGCAGATCGTGGTCCGGTGAATTCGCCACGCTCAGTCCGGGAGCAGCGGCAGCAGGAGCTCGGGCGCGACATAGACACGTTCGGACAGCAGCGTGGGTCCGTCGAAGCCGAAGACGCCGACGGTCTTCACGACATCGCCGTTCACGAAGTTGGTGACGACTTCGACCACGACGTTGTCGTCGGCGTGGTGGAATCGATTCGCCGTGTGGCGGTAGTCGGGAAGGGCCTCGAACATCTTCTTCAACAGACCTCCGACCTCGTCACGCCCACGCAGGACACGGTCGACCGTGAAGAGGTCGTAGATCGGGTCGGGCATGGTGTCCAGCACCGCCTCGACGTCCTTGTCCGACTCCGCATCGAGGTGACGCTGCAGCACCTCTTCGCGGCGCTTCCGGAGCTCGGCGTCGGTCATCGTGCGACCCCCATGTCAGGAAGTCGGGCTCGGGCGCCACGACTTCGCCTGTGGTTGCGCGCTGCCCCCAACGAGGATATAAACCACTTGATACACCCTGAGGCCAGGAGGCGCAATGGCCACGACCTCGACCTCGTCGAGCGGACTTACCCACGAGGAGGCGGTCGCCCGGGCCCGCGAGATCGCGGCCAAGGTCGCGACCCGCCGCGAGGAGACCGACGCCCTCCGCCGGGTCCCCGACGCCACCATCGAGGACTTCCGCGCGTCGGGACTCCTGAAGATCAACCAGGCGGCGCGATGGGGCGGCGTCGAGCTCGGCCTCGAGGCGGTCGTCGACGTCGTGAGCGAGGTGGCGCGCGGCGACGGGTCCTCGGGGTGGGTGTGCGGCCTGCTCATGAGCCACGCGTGGCTGATCAGCATCTTCGGCGAGGAGGTGCAGCGGGAGGTCTGGGGCGACGACCCCGACACGCTGATCTCGTCGTCGTTCGTGCAGATCGCCGGGACGTGCGAGGCGGTCGAGGGCGGGTACCGCATCAACGGGCGGTGGCCGTTCTCGAGCGGGTCGGACCACTGCCGGTGGGCGATGCTCGGCATCATGATCCCGCCCGCGGCGGAGGGCGAGCCGCCGATCGTGCGGTGGGGGCTCGTGCCGCGAGGCGAGTACACGGTGGACGACGACTGGCGCACGGTCGCGCTGCGAGGCACGGGAAGTCACTCGCTCGTGGTCGACGACGCGTTCGTGCCCGAGCACCGGACGATCGACGCGATCGACGCGGTGAACGGGCGCGGGCCCGGTGCGGCAGTGCACGGCGCGCCGGTCTTCCACCTGCCGTTCGCGGTCGCGCTCGGGTGGTACCTGGCGTCACCTGCCGTCGGCATCGCGCTCCAGGCCCACGAGGACTGGGTCGGGTACGTGAGCAAGAAGCGCCACGTGTTCTCGGGGGAGAACGTCGGCGCGCAGACACCGACGCTGGTTCGTCTCGGCGCGACTTCGGCGCGCATCGTCGGCGCGCGCACGTTGATGACCTCGACGACGCGCGAGATCGACGCCGTGCTCGCGGCGGGCGCACGGGTCGACGGGGACCTGCGAGGGCGCTCGGGTCGGGACGCCACGTTCGTCGTGCGCGAGTGCATCGACGCCGTGGAGGAGCTCATGCAGTACAGCGGCGGCAACGGTCTGTTCGACACGCACCCGGTGCAACGGGCGTGGCGCGACGTGCACGGTGTCGGCGCGCACGTCGGCTTCAACCCCGATACGACCTATGCGGGCTTCGGCCGCGCCGCCCTCGGGCTGCCGCCCGCCCCCGGGATGTTCTGACGCGTGCCGGCCTGGGACCACGCGGTCGACGTCCTGGTCGTCGGCTCGGGCGGCGCGGGGCAGTGCGCCGCGCTGCGGGCGAGCGATCTCGGTCTCGACGTGCTCGTCGTCGAGAAGCAGGAGCACTGGGGCGGGAACACGGCGATGTCGGCGGGTGCGCTGTGGGTTCCAGGGAACCGCTGGATGCGCGCCGCGGGCATCGACGACTCCGAGGACGAGGGTGTCAGGTACCTGCTCGCGCTCACCGACGGTGAGGTGCCCGAGGGCCGTCTGCGGACGTTCGTGCGCGAGGCGAACCGCATGGTCGAGTACCTCGACGAGCGCAGCCAGGTGCACTTCACGTCACTGACGCGGTATCCCGACTATCACGACGACGTACCGGGGGGCCGCCCGGGGGGTCGCGCCCTCGAGCCGCAGCCGATCGACGGGTCGCGGCTCGGCGACGACTTCGCCACGCTGCACGAGCCGTATCCGGGTGAGCTGATGCTCGGGAAGTTCATGATGTCGGTGCCCGAGGCGCGCGGCCTGCTCGACCCCGGCCTGGCGCCGCTGCTCACCATGGCCCGCGGCATGCTCAAGTACCGGCTGCGCGGTCGGAAGCGCCGCCGCCTGGGTGGGCGCGACCCGCATCTCACGATGGGCCAGGCGCTCATGACGCGGCTGCGGCTGTCGCTCCGCGACCGGAGCGTGCCGATGTGGGTCGGCGCGCCGGTTACCGAGCTCGTGACCGAAGACGGGCGCGTCGCCGGCGCCGTCGTCCACCGCGACGGGCACGAGCTCCGGGTCGCAGCCCGGCGCGGTGTCGTGATCGGGGCCGGTGGGTTCGAGCGCAACGACGAGATGCGCCGTCAGTACCAGCAGCAACCCATCGACGCCTCGTGGAGCGCGGCGTCGGTCGGCAACACCGGTGATGGCATCACGTTGGGCGAGAAGGCCGGCGCGCAGCTCGACACCGCGCTCATGCGCGAGGCGTGGTGGACACCCGCCGTGCGCCCGCCGGGGCTGCGCTACGGCAGCATCATGGTGATCGAGAAGAGCCTGCCGCACGGCATCTTCGTGAACCGGCTGGGGCGGCGGTTCACGAACGAGGCGGCGAGCTACACCGCGGTCGTGCAGGCGATGTACGCCGACGACGCGGTGACGGGCGCGTCGGTGCCGTGCTGGTGGGTGCTCGACGCGACCTACCGCGCCCGCTTCCCGATCGGCCCCGTCGCGCCCGGGAAGCTCATGAGCGACGCCAAGGTCGCGCAGCGCTTCCCCCCGTGGGCGCCCGGCGCGGGTTGGTTGCACAAGGCCGACACGCTCGAAGCGCTCGCAGCCGAGATCGGCGTCGACGCAGCCACCTTGCGGGCGACGATCGACCGCTACAACGAGGGCGCGCGCGCGGGCGTCGACGCCGACTTCCACCGAGGTGAGAACGCGAACGACCGCTACTACTCGGATGCGCGCGTGAAGCCCAACCCGTCACTCGGCCCGGTCGAGACGCCGCCGTTCTACGCGGTCGAGGTGTACCCGAGCGATCTCGGCACGAAGTCGGGTCTGGTCACCGATCTCGACGGGCGCGTGCTCGGCCACGACGGCCGGCCCGTGCCGGGGCTCTACGCGGCGGGCAACTCCACCGCGACGGTGATGGGCCGCTCGTATCCGGGTGCGGGTGCGACGATCGCGCCCGCGATGACGTTCGGGTTCCTCGCGGCCGAGGCGATCGCCGCCGACGCGGGGTGAGCCGGGCGCCGGCTCAGGAGCTGGGACGGTCGACGAGGATCTTCTCGTACGGGCCGGGCGTCGTGATCGCGATGTAGCTCGCGCGCTCGGTCCCCGTGTTCCGGATGCCGTGCGGCACCTCTGCCGGCACCATCACGGCCTGGCCCGTCGTCACTCTGACTGGCTGGCGATCGGCGAGCGTGTACTCGCACTCGCCCTCCAGGACGATGTGCAGGTGCTCGGTGGTCGGGTGCATGTGGTAGTCGTTCTCCTGCCCGGGCTCGAGGTTCCAGACGACGACGCCGAGCTGGCCGGTCACGTAGGTGAGCACCACCGTCGCGGCGTCGGCGGAGAACTGCTGGTACTTCGACAGGTCGAAGACCAGCGTGTCGAGATCCTTGCTGTTCACGTCGGTCGCGTGCTCGGCGACCAGGTTCTCGTGCGCCTCGTCGGCCATCCTGACTCCCCACTCCGGGCGCCGCAGCGCCGGGCCGCTACGTCATCTGCAAGAGGCCGTCGTGGCCCCACTCGCCGCCACCAGGCGTCAACCCGTTGTAGTGCTGCACCGACCACGCGTCGGGGTCGATCTCCCGGGCACCCCAGCCGAGCTCGACGTTCCAGCCGGAGGGGTTCTGGAAGTAGAAGGAGATCATCCGGTCGTTGAGGTGGCGACCGAGCGTCACGCTCACCAGCTCGCGCTCGCGGCAGATGTCGTACGCGGTGCCGACGTCGTCGAGGCTGGTGTGCTCGAGCATCACGTGCTGGATGCGGCGCGGCGCCGCGGGGTTCGCGAAGAACGCGAGCGAGTGGTGTCGCGCGTTGCAGTGCATGAAGCAGCCGAGCCGGCCGATGCCCGGGACCACGATCCAGTCGGAGACGCCGAACCCGAGGACGTCGGCGTAGAAGCGCGCCGCCGCCTCGGCGTCGGGAACGTAGGTGACGACGTGGCCGAGGCCGAGGTCGCCGGTCTTGAAGCCCGCGATCGCGCGGCTCGGCGTGTAGGCCGGGGTGAAGATGATCTCGGGGCCGTAGTAGAGCTCGGTGCGGAGGTTCGTGTGCGGGTCGACGAAGTGCACGAGGTCGAGGACGCGCCGATCAGCCGCTTCCTCCGGTGTCGCGCGGGTCACGGAGACGCCGGCGCCCTCGACGCGGGCTGCGAGAGCCTCCATGGCCTCCGCGTCGCCGACCTCCCAGCCGACGTAGAGCGCGTCGTCGACCTCGGCGGGGTGCACGGTGAGCCGGTGGTGATGGTCGTCCATGCGCAGGTACAGCGCATGGTCGTCGCTCGCAGGCGCGACCTCGTGACCGAGCAGGTCCGTGGCGTAGCCGCGCCAGGCACCGGCGTCGCTCGTTCCGATGCCCAGGTAGCCGAGTCGGTTGACCTTCACCATGACAGGCACGCCCCCTGCTTCCGGGCGGCGAGCGTCGCAGATCAGCGGGTTGAAATCAAGGGGTTGATTTAGGCGCGCGCCGTCTGCTCCTCGACGAGATCGTCGGGCGCCTCGGGCCGGGACTCCCCGTCGGACTCGAACGCGTCGACGCAGCGCTCGAGCGCCGAGTGGAGCGCGAGCACCTCGTCTCCGCTGAGGTTCGAGACGAGCTGCGCGTCGATCCGCCCGACGCGCTCGGTGGCCTCGTCGAACACCCGGCGGCCGAGCGGGGTGAGCGTCGCCTCGATCACGCGCGACGACTTCAGCGGCTTGCGCTTGATGTAGCGCTGACGCTCGAGACCGGCGATCAGCCCCGTCATGGCCTGCGGCGTCACGAAGACCGCGCGTGCCAGCTCGGCGGACGACGCGCGCTCGAGTCGCACGAGCGCCTGGAGGACGCCGTACTGCGACGGGGTGATGCCCAGGTCACGCAGCACGTCGTAGAGCGCCGCGCCGACGGCGCGCTCGGCGCGCTTCACGAGCCACGACGAGTACGCAACCCGCGGCTGGTACTCGCTCTTCTTCACGCCGCCCTCGACCTCATCAAGGCCTTGACACTACCGTCCCGCGAGGACGGACGTGCCATGAGCTCAGGTGATGCGCACGACGACGCGGCCGACGGTCCGGCGTGCCGCCATGTCAGTCAGCACGCTCGGGACGTCCTCGAGCTCGACGACACGGGTCGCCGTCGTGCGGAACGTCCCTGCTTCGAGCATCGCGCTCAAGTCGTGGTTGGCCTCCGCGAACATCGCAGCCATCGTGTCCGGCGGGTATCCGCCGAGCGTCGCGCCGACGAGGGTGACGTTCGCGACGTAGAAGTGCGGGTCGATCGGCTGCAGCCCGCCGGCGTGGCCGCAGAGCACGTGCCGGCCGTCGGGCGTCAACAACGCGCGCAGTCGCGCCGCATCGGGCCCCTGCACGGGGTCGACGATGACGTCGAGGCCTCGGTCACCGATCAGCTCCCGGACGCCGTTCACCGCGTCCACGGTCGAATGATCGACCGTGTCCGCCGCGCCGAGGTCGATGCAGTGGCGCGCCTTGTCGGCGTTGCCGACGACGGCGATGACGCGTGCTCCCCGTGCCGCCGCGAGCTGCACGCATGCGGACCCGAGACCGCCCGCGGCGCCCGTCACGAGGACGACCTCGTCGGCGCGAATCTGCGCGCGCCGCACGATCACGTGGTACGCCGTGTGCGCGGGGATGAGGAACGCCGCTGCGTCGACGTCGTCCAGGGTGTCGGGAGCCGGGACGACGCTCGGCGCGACGGCCACGCCGACGTCGGCGAGGCTTCCCCAGGGCTGGATGCACACGCCGACGACGCGTGTCCCGACGAGGTGCGCGAGACCGGGGGACGCCTCGCGCACGATCCCGACGCCCTCCTGCCCGGAGATGTAGGGGCGCGGCACGGGCACGGGGTACGTGCCGCGGGCCATCGTCACGTCGGGAAGAGCGAGGGCGGCCGCGCGCATGTCGAGGATCGCGAACTCCGGCGTGACCGGGTACGGCGCCTCGTCGAGCGGGACCCAGCCGCCCATGCTCATGCCCATCTCGACGAGGTTCGCCGCGGTCGGTTCGTCGACGTCCTCGAGCACGAGGACATCGCTGGGCTCGCCGAGCTCGTGCACTCGCCATGCGCGCATGGCTATCGCAGCCGCGCTTCCTCGCGAGCGACGATGCGCTGCACCGCACGCCGTTCATTGGGCCGGACGTTGCGATCCTGGTCGCGCTCTGCCGCCACGTCCCCCAGCCGGGCGACGACCGCGGCGCGATCGAACTCCCGGACGACGAACCGGGCCAAGGGCACCTTCAGGATCGGAGCGAAGGCGCGCGCGAGGAACGGCTGGTCGGACGTGTCGGCGCCTTCGATCAGGAGCCAGGTGTGCGCGACGTCGGTCTCCTCGGTGCCGGCGACGGCGTTCGGCCAGTCGATGACGACCGGGCCGTTCGTCCCGTAGAGCACGTTGAGCGGGTGGAGGTCGCGGTGCACGACGCGATCACCACCGTCGGGATGTCGGGGCAGCCAGTCGGGCGCCGGGATCGTGTGCAGCTGCTTGTGGAGCTCGGCGAGCACGCGGGCCTCGCGAGCCATCGTCCACGGCCGACGCTCGAGCCGGTGGACCATGGAGCCGCCGCTGATGCGGTCCATGACGATCTCGCTGCCGGCGGCGCGGACGTCGTGGATGGCCGGGACCGGGAAGCCACGTGAGGCGACGTGCTCCATGATGCGAGCCTCGCCCTCGAGCGACCGACCGTCGCGTGCCTTGCGGACCACGAGATCGGGGCCGTACTCGAAGACGTCGCCGTCGCGGCCGCTCGCGAGGAGCGGCCCG
>DATBSK010000046.1:0-7198 GCA_036559825.1 Acidimicrobiia bacterium
ACCCGTCGGGAGTCCTGGCCGAGGTCACGAACGACGACGGCACGATGGCCCGCCTGCCCGAGCTCGAGCGCTTCGCGGAGGAGCACCAGCTGCAGCTCATCTCGATCGCCGACCTCATCCGGTACCGGCGGCACCGCGAGAAGCTCGTCCGGCGTGTCTCCGAGGCACGGATCCCGACCCGTCACGGCGACTTCACCGCGTACGTGTTCGAGAGCCTGCTCGACGGTGTCGAGCACCTCGCGTTCGTGCGCGGGGAGATCGCGGGCACCGAGGACGTCCTCGTGCGCGTGCACTCCGAGTGCCTCACCGGTGACGTGTTCGGCTCGATGCGCTGCGATTGCGGTGTGCAGCTCGACAGCGCGCTCGAGCGCGTTGCCCAGGAGGACCGGGGCGTGGTCGTCTACCTGCGCGGGCACGAGGGTCGCGGCATCGGCCTCGGTCACAAGCTGCGCGCCTACACCCTGCAGGACGAGGGGCGCGACACGGTCGAGGCGAACGTGGAGCTCGGGTTCCCCGTCGACTCGCGTGAGTACGGCATCGGGTCGCAGATCCTGGTCGACCTCGGCGTCTCGACCATGCGGCTCATGACGAACAATCCCTCCAAGTACGGGGGCTTGGAGGGCTACGGTCTCGAGATCGTCGAACGAGTGCCGCTCCACGTCCCCCCGAACCACGAGAACATCTCGTACCTGCGCGCGAAGCAGGAGAAGCTCGGGCACCTCCTCGACCTGGGTGAGGCCCAGGTCTGAGTCGAGCGGGCGCGCAATCAGATCGATGGGCGAGTACGCGTCGTGCGGCGACGACCTCGACGCGTCGGGCATGCGCCTGGCGGTGGTCGCGGCACGGTTCAACGAGCACATCACGGCACGCCTCCTCGAGGGCGCGCGCACGGCCGTCGCGTCCTGCGGCGGGAGCGACGATCTCGACGTCTACTGGGTCCCCGGCGCGTTCGAGATCCCGCTCGTCGCCAAACGGCTCGCGTCCTCGGGCGGCGTCGACGCGGTGATCTGCCTCGGCGCGGTCGTGCGCGGCGCGACGCCGCACTTCGAGTACGTCGCCGGCGCCTGCGCATCCGGGCTCGCGACAGCCGCGCTCGAGACGGGCGTCCCCATCGCGTTCGGCGTGCTCACGACCGAGGACGACGACCAGGCGCTCGACCGAGCCGGTGGGCGGGAGGGCAACAAGGGCGCGGAGGCCGCGCTGACCGCGATCGAGATGGTGGCGCTGCTGCGCGCGCTGCGCGGGTCGGGCAGCCCGTGCTGAGCATCGTCCTGCCCAAGGGGTCGCTCGAGCGGGCGACCCTCGAGCTCTTCGAGGACGCCGACCTGGCGGTCCAGCGCGCCTCGGACGTCGACTACCGGGCGACCATCGACGACCCGCGCGTCTCCGACGTGCGGATCCTGCGGCCCCAGGAGATCCCGCGGTACGTCGCCGAGGGGCGCTTCGACCTCGGGATCACCGGTCGCGACTGGATCGAGGAGACCGCGGCCGACGTGACGACGCTCGCCGAGCTGCACTATTCGAAGGCGACGGCTCGTCCGATCCGGGTCGTGCTGGCCGTAGCGGCCGACGCGCCGATCGACTCCGTGACGCAGCTCCCCGCCGGGGCGCGGGTGCACACGGAGTACCCCGAGCTGACCAAGCGGTACTTCGCCGAGCGCGGCATCGATGCCGACGTCCAGCTGTCGTACGGCGCGACCGAGGCCAAGGTGCCTGACATCGCCGATGCCGTGGTCGAGATCACCGAGACCGGTCGCGCGTTACGAGCCGCGGGTCTGAAGATCGTCGACACGATGCTCGTCTCGCACACCGAGCTGATCGCGAACCCCGCGGCGGCCGCGGACCCTGCACGCCGGTCGGCGATGGACGAGCTGCGCGTCCTGCTCGAAGGTGTGCTCGAGGCCCGGGGCCGGGTGCTCCTGAAGCTGAACGTGGACGCGGCGAGCCTGGACCGCGTCATCGCGCTCCTGCCGGCGCTGAAGTCGCCGACCGTGTCGAAGCTCTTCGGCGAGGGCGGCTTCGCGGTGGAGACCGTCGTCGCCAAGAGCGAGATCAACGTGCTGATCCCGGCGCTCCGCGCCGAGGGAGCCACGGGGATCATCGAGCTCCCGATCGCGAAGATCGTGCACTGATGCGCGCGCACGCGGGCACCGTGGTCGAGTTCGATAGCGCGCGCGGTCTCGGGATCGTCGAGGACGCTGCCGGTGACCGGCTGGGCTTCCACTGCACCCGCATCGCGGACGGGACGCGCACCGTGACCGTGGGTGCTGCGGTGCGCTACGTGGTCGTGCCGGCCGCGCTCGGTCGCTGGGAGGCCGCGGCGATCGAGGTGATCTCGGCCGGCTGAGCGATCCCCGAGCGCGTGCGCGCCGGCCCGCCGTGCCCGGCAAGGTTGCAGGCGGTGTTCACGAGGGCCACGTGTGTCATCGCCTGCGGGAAGTTGCCGAGCATCCGCTGCCGCTCCGGGTCGTACTCCTCGGAGATGAGCCCGACGTCGTTGCAGAGGCCGATGAGCCGCTCGAAGAGCGAGCGCGCGTCGTCGATGCGCCCGGTGAGCGCGAAGTTGTCGGCCAGCCAGAACGAGCACGGGAGGAAGGCGCCCTCGCCCCCCGGCAGACCGTCGACACCTTCCTCGGTGGCGTAGCGACGGACGAACCCGTCGACGACGAGCTCGCGCTCGATGGCGGCGATGGTGCCCTGCACCCGAGGGTCGGTGGCCGGGAGGAACCCGACGAGGGGGATGAGCAGCAGGCTCGCATCGAGCGCGTCCGAGCCGTAGTGCTGCACGAACGTGTTGCGTGCCGGGTCGTACCCCTGCTCGCACACCTGCGCGTGGATCTCGTCGCGCAGCGCCTCCCACCGGGCCGTGTCGACCCCTTCCATCGGCAGCTCCCGAACGGCCTTCACGGCACGGTCGAACGCGACCCACGCCATGATCTTCGAGTGCGTGAAGTGCTGCCGCTCCCCGCGCACCTCCCAGATGCCCTCGTCGGGCCGGTGCCACGCCTCTTCGAGGAAGTCGACGATCGTGAGCACGAGCGGCCACACCGACGGATCCGGGGGGATCCCGACGCGGTTCGCGAGGTGCAGCGTGTCGAGCACCTCGCCGTAGATGTCGAGCTGGAACTGCTCGGAGGCCGCGTTCCCGATGCGGACCGGGCGTGATCCCTCGTACCCGGGCAGCCAGTCGACCTCGTACTCACTCAGCCGCCGCTCGCCCGCGGGTCCGTACATGATCTGTGCCTGCTGCGGCTGGCCTGCGAGGGCCCGCAGCAGCCAGTCGCGCCAGGCGCGGGCCTCGTCCACGTATCCGACGCTCATGAGCGCGTAGAGCGAGAACGTCGCGTCGCGCAGCCAGCAGTAGCGGTAGTCCCAGTTGCGGACCCCACCAAGCCATTCGGGCAGCGAGGTGGTGGGCGCAGCGATCAGGCCACCGGTCGGCGCGTACGTCAGGGCCTTCAGCGTGATCGCGGCGCGCTGGACGAGGGCCGCGTGCTCACCCTGGTACGACGCGCGTCCCGACCAGCGGTGCCACCACGCGGTCGTCTCGGCGAGGGCGCGCAGCCCCTCGATTCGCTTCGGCATCTCGCGGTGCGACGCGAACCACGTCAGGACGAAGGGGATCCGGTCGCCTTCGCTGACCCGGAACTCGGCGACCGTGTGCAGCTCCCGACCGCGGGTCTCGACCGGGGTGCGCAAGGCGAGCGCGTCGGGCCCGGCGACGGCGACGGTCGCGTCCTCGATCTTGCGGACCCACGGCACGACGGAGCCGTTCTCGAACCGGATCGTGAGCACCATCTCCATCGGCACCGTGCCACGGACCCCCTCGACGACGCGCACGACGTCGACGTCACGGTCGCGGATCGGCATGCAGTCGACGACGCGGACCACGCCCTGATGGGTCTCGAACTCGCTCTCGAGCACGAGCGTCCCGTCGCGGTACCGGCGCCGCGTCGCGCGCCCGCCACCCGCCGGCGCGAGCAGCCAGCGGCCGTGCTCCGGGGTTCCGAGGAGCGCGGCGAAGCACGCCGACGAGTCGAACCGGGGGGCGCAGAGCCAGTCGAGGGAGCCGTCGTCGCTGACGAGCGCCGCGGTCTGGGTGTCGCCGAGCAGCGCGTACTGCTCGATGCGTGACGCCACCGGGGTGGTCAGTCTCCTGGATCGTCGCTCGAGGCCGGGGCGGACGCCTCGCCGGCGCGCCCGGAGACCTGGACGAAGGCGACGCGGAGCTGGGCGAGGGCCTCCCGCAGCGGCTCGGCGCTCTCGCCCAGCCGGTCGCCGAGCCCTTCGACGAGCGCGGCCATCGCGTCGATGGCGAGGCCCGCTTCGTCGAGGCGGACGGGGTCCCCCTCCTCCGGGGTGAGATGGAGCACCGCGAGCTGCCAGAGGCCGATCGCGTGGTTGGCGACGAGATCGGCGACCGGCGTGCCGGCGAGCTCGCCTCGGACCCGACGGAGCTCCTCGTGCACTGCGGTCTCGTCGAGGCCGTCGGCGGCCTGGCCCGCGTCCTCCTCGCCCGGCGCGGGCCGGTGCTCGCCGGAAGGTGTCCAGAGCCCGCTCACGCTGGTATCCTCGCACCCGAACAGCCACACGAACTCCATCGATGCGGGAAGCGGGGCCTCGAGGCTCCCACCCGGCCGGCCGAGTGCCGCGCTCGGGTCCGCCCACCAGTCGCCGTGCGTGCGCTCGGCGAGCTCCCGGTGGCGGACGCCTCCTGCGTCCGCCATCCTCGCGTCCGGGTCCGTCCCGGGCGCGGGTCCCCGAGCCGACGAGGTGCACTGATCGCCACCGACGAACCGAGGATCAACGACCGCATCCGGGCTCGCGAGGTTCGCCTCATCGGCGAGGACGGCAGCCAGCTCGGGGTCGTGAACCTCCCGGACGCCCTCGCCGCGGCTCGCGCGCAGGAGCTCGACCTCGTCGAGGTTGCTCCGAACGCGACGCCGCCGGTGTGCCGGATCATGGACTTCTCCCGGCACCAGTACGAGGAGCAGCAGCGCAAGAAGGAATCGCGGCGCAAGGCGACCCAGGTCGTGATCAAGGAGATGAAGTTCCGACCGAAGATCGACATCCACGACTACACGACGAAGATGCGCCACGTGGAGCGCTTCCTGGCCGAAGGCAACAAGGTGAAGCTCACGATCATGTTCCGTGGCCGCGAGATGGCCCACCCCGAGCTCGGGTTGCGCATCCTCGAGCGCATCGCTGACGAGGTGAGCCAGATCGCGATCGTCGAGTCCGCTCCGCGACAAGACGGCAGGAACATGACCATGGTGCTGCACCCGATCACGAAGGGTGGGCGCAAGCCGAAGCCGGCGAGCGCGACAACGAGCGCGCCGGTTGCCGCGGCGGCCGAGGAGACGGGAGCGGCCTGATGCCGAAGCAGAAGACGCATCGCGGCGCCGCCAAGCGCTTCAAGCTCACGGGGGGCGGCAAGATCCGTCGGCGCAAGCAGCTGCGCTCGCACCTGCTCGAGAAGAAGTCGAGCACGCGCAAGCGCAGGCTGGGTCGCCTCGCAGAGGTCACCGGGGGCGACCGCCGGCGCGTCGAGCGACTGCTCCGCCGCGCCTGACGGCAGAGCCACCGACTGCCAGGAGAAGAGTCATGGCCCGCGCCAAGCGTTCCGTCCACTCCAAGAAGCGCCGCCGCGCGCGGCTCGACGCCGCGGAGGGCTACTCCGGTTCACGGAGTCGCCACCTGCGCAAGGCGAACGAGCAGCTCATGCACTCGGGCAACTACGCGTTCCGCGACCGGCGCGCCCGCAAGGGCGAGTTCCGCCGGCTCTGGATCGTGCGCATCAATGCCGCGTGCCGGGAGCACGACATCTCGTACTCTCGGTTCGTCGCCGGCCTGAAGGCAGCCGAGATCGATGTCGACCGCAAGATCCTCGCCGACCTGGCGGTCCGCGACCAGCAGGCGTTCGGCGCCCTGGTCGCCACCGCACGCGAGGCGCTCGAGGCCGCTTGACGCCGCTCGGCGCGCGTCACCACGAGGTCCGTCGACTGCGGGCGCTCCTGCGGGAGCGGGCGGCACGCGCCGAGGACGACGCCTTCGTGCTCGAGGGACCACGCGTGGTCACCGGGGCGCTGGCACGCGGTGCACGGATCGACACCCTCTACCTGGGCCCGGGCGCGGACCGCGCGTTCGCCTCCCTCGTCGAGCGCGCCCGTGACGCCGGGGCCCGGGTGGCGGAGCTGCGGGAGGGGGTCCTCGAGAAGATCGGGACCACGCGCACGCCTCAGCCGGTCTTCGCGGTCACGCGCCGGCGCGTCGTCGCGCTGGGGGGCCTGCCGGCGGTCGGGCACCTCGTGGTGACGGTCGACGTGACGGATCCGGGCAACCTCGGCACGATCATGCGGAGCGCCGAGGCGTCCGGTGCCGACGGGCTCGTGGTGGCGGGGGAGTCGTCCGTGGACGTCCACCACCCGAAGGTCGTGCGCGCGAGCGCGGGTGCGATCTTCGGTCTCGACGTCGCCGAGCAGCCAGACCCGGCCGACGCCCTCGCGGCGCTCGCCCGGCGGGACGGGCCTCGCCTCGCGGCTCGCGTCGCGGACTCGGTGCCCTACGACGAAGCGGATCTCACACGTGTGTGCACGCTGGTCGTCGGCAACGAGGCACGCGGCCTCCCTGGTGAGCTGGACCCGCACCTCGACGGGTCGATCGGGATCCCGATGGCGGGCGACGCCGACTCGCTGAACGTGGCGATGGCGGCCACGATCCTCTGCTTCGAGGCGGCCCGGCAACGTCGCGCCGCGCTCGTCCGATGAGCCTCGACGACCTGCGCCGCGAGCTCGACGACGCGCTCGCGGACGCTCGCGCTGCAGTCGAGGCGGTCGACGACCTCGACGACCTCGCCGCACGGTCCCGCGCCCTCCTCGGCAAGCGATCGCCCGCGGCCCGCGCGAAGGAAGCGATCAAGGACCTCGACCCCGCCGACCGGCCCGCGGCCGGCCGGGCGCTCGCGGAGCACCAGGAGGCGGTCGACGGCCTCCTCGCAGCCCGGCGCGGCGAGCTCGCGGGCCGCGCCCGGCCCGACGCGGGCCCGTTCCTCGACCTCACCGTCGGCGGGCACGGCCGACGGTGCGGGCACCTCCACCTCGTGACCCAGATCCGCCGCGAGCTCGAGGACATCTTCATCGGGCTCGGCTACCGAGTGGCGGAGGGCCCCGAGGTCGAGGACGACTGGCACAACTTCGAG
>DATBSK010000047.1:0-15184 GCA_036559825.1 Acidimicrobiia bacterium
CCCACGGCCGCGTGCGCGGCCACCTGCACCTGGTCACGCAGATCCGTCGCGAGCTCGAGGACATCTTCGTCGGCCTCGGCTACCGCGTGGCCGAGGGGCCCGAGGTCGAGGACGACTGGCACAACTTCGAGGCACTCAACATCCCGCCGGCGCACCCGGCGCGCTCCATGCAGGACACCATCTACGTCGCCCTCGGCAACGAGGAGCAGGTGATGCTGCGGACGCACACGTCGCCGGTGCAGATCCGCACGATGGAGAGCCAGGCGCCGCCCATCTACGTCGTCGTGCCCGGGCGTACGTACCGCAACGAGACCCTCGACGCGCGGCACTCACCCGTGTTCCACCAGATGGAGTGCCTCGCGATCGACCGCGACCTCACGATGGCCGACCTCTTCGGCACGATCGAGGCCTTCGCGAAGCGACTCTTCGACGACGAGTCGGTCCGGACGCGCTTCCGCTCCGACTTCTTCCCGTACACCGAGCCGTCCGCCGAGCTCGCGGTCAGCTGCGTCTTCTGCCACGGCGAGGGCTGTCGCGTGTGCTCGCACACGGGTTGGGTGGAGCTCGGTGGGTGCGGGATGGTCGACCCGAACGTGCTCGTCGCGGTGGGTCTGGACCCCGAGGAATGGCAGGGCTTCGCGTTCGGCTTCGGGCTCGAGCGCATCGCGATGATCCGCTTCGGCATCGACGAGATCCGGGCCTTCTTCGAGAACGACATCCGGTTCCTGGCGCGGTACTGATGCGCGCGCCGCTGTCGTGGATCCGTGAGTTCACACCGGCCGACGCGTCGGTCGACGAGCTCGTCGCGGCGCTGAACCAGCTCGGGCTCGAGGTCGAGGCCGTCGAGGAACCGGGGCGCGACGTGGTCGGCGTCCGTGTCGCTCGCATCCTCGACGTCGCGCCCCACCCCGACGCCGACCGGCTCCTGCTCGCGGACGTCGAGTACGGCGACGGGACCACCAGGGTCGTCTGCGGCGCCCCGAACATCGCGCCCGGCCAGCTCGTGCCGTTCGCCCCTGCCGGCGCGCGGCTCCCCGGCGGGCGCACGCTCGAGCGGCGGACGATCCGCGGCCAGACGTCCGACGGCATGCTCTGCTCGCCCCGCGAGCTCGGGCTCGGGGACGACCACGAGGGGATCCTCGTCCTCGACGCCGAGGCGGAGCCCGGCACCGACGTCCGAGCCCTCCTGGGCCTCGACGACGTCGTGTTCGACCTCTCGATCACGCCGAACCGCCCCGATGCGATGTGCATCGTCGGGGTCGCGCGCGAGGTTGCGGCGCACCTTCGCCAGCCCTTCCACGTGCCGACGCCCGCCCCGCGCGGCGATCGGACGGTCTCCTCGGACGTCACCGTCGCGATCGAGGCGCCGAACCGGTGTCCGCGCTACCTAGCCCGCGTCGCGGGCGTGGAGGTCGGGGACTCCCCACCGTGGCTCCGGCAGCGAATCCTGAAGTCGGGGATGCGGCCGATCAGCAACGTCGTCGATGTCACCAACTACGTCCTCCTCGAGCGGAATCAGCCCCTGCACGCGTTCGACCTCGACCGGCTCGCCGGTGCGGGCATCGTCGTGCGCCTCGCCGAGGCGGGGGAGCGGATGACCACGCTCGACGGGGTCGAGCGGATGCTCGACGACACGGACCTGCTGATCTGTGACGGGCAGCGCACACCGCAGGCGATCGCCGGGATCATGGGCGGCGCGACGTCGGAGGTCGCGTCCGACACGACCCGCGTGCTCCTGGAGTCGGCGTACTTCGAGCGCATGGGCATCGCGCGGAGCTCGAAGCGCCTCCGGCTCCGGTCCGAGTCGAGCGCGCGCTTCGAGCGCGGCATCGATCCCGACGGTGTCGCGGTGCACGCGGCGCGGGCGATGGAGCTCCTGGAGGAGGTTGCGTCAGCATCCGTCGCGCCCGATGCGGTCGACCAGTACCCGCAGCCGCACCAACGCCCCCAGATCCACCTGCGCACGAGCCGTGTCAACCGCATCCTCGGCACGAGCGTCACCGACCACGACATCATCGAGGCACTCCGCCCGCTGGAGATCGACGTCGAGGGGAGCGGCGACGATCTCGTCGCCACACCCCCGAGCTTCCGTCCCGATCTCGAGCGTGAGATCGACCTGGTCGAGGAGGTCGCGCGCCGGGTGGGCTTCGACTCGATGGGCCGCACGGTGCCGACCGCGGGCGAGCAGGTCGGAGGCCTCACCCGTCTGCAGCGCGACCGGCGACGCGTCGCCGACGCCCTCGTCGGCGCGGGCGCGGCCGAGGTGATGGCCGTGCCGCTCGTGTCCGCAGAGCTGCTCGCGCACTTCGGGCTCTCCGGTGCCGTGGAGATCACGAATCCACTGCGCGCCGACGAGTCCGTGCTGCGCATGGCGCTCGTCCCCGGCCTCGCGCGCGCCGCGGCCCTGAACGCCTCACGGGACAGCTCCGACGTCACGTTGTTCGAGCTCGGGACCGTGTTCTTCCCGCCCGAGCCGGGCGCCGTGCTTCCCGTCGAGCGGGAGCACGTCGCCGCGCTCGTCGCGGGCACCGTGCGGCGCGCGCCGGTCGAGCCGGACCGAGCGGTCGACGCCTTCGACGCGACGGATCTCGCCACCGTCGTGCTCGAGGCGCTCGCCGTGGCCTCGCCGGCCTTCGAGCGCGACGAGTCGCCCGGCTGGCGTCCGGGGCACGTCGCCCGGCTCCTGGTTGACGGGCGGATGGTCGGGCGCGCGGGCGAGATCGACCCTGCCGTAGCCGCCGCGCTCGGCATCGCGGGGGTGGTCGTGGCGTTCGAAGCCGATCTCGGTGCCCTCGTGGGTGCGCCGCGGCGTGACCGGATGTACGTGGCACCGTCGCCGTTCCCGCCGGCGGGGGTCGACCTCGCCTTCGTCGTGACGGACGACGTGACAGCGGGCGCGGTCTCGGCGACGCTCCGGGAAGCGGGCGGCGAGCTCGTCGAGTCGATCCGGGTGTTCGACGAGTTCCACCGTGACGAGCTGGGCGCAAGCCGCCGGAGCGTCGCGTTCCACGTCCGGTTCCGCGCGCCCGACCGCACGTTGACCGATGCGGACGTCGCCGAGCTCCGCCAGCGCTGCATCGACGCCGTCGTGCGCGCCCACGGTGCCGAGCTGCGGGGGTGACGACAGTCGGGTGCGTCAGTCCGACCGGGCTCGCGCGCTCCCGACGACGGTCGTGCGGCCGGTCGACGCGCTCGTGACCTCGATCGCCGCCGTGCCGTCCTCGACGTCGAGGGCCGCGCGGACGGTCTCGTCCTCGAGGACCATGCCGACGAACTTCAGCTCGAGGACGCCGTGCGCGAGGAACTCGTCGCCCCACGCGTCCAGGAGCGCGGCGTAGGCGGGCGCGGCGACCTGCATCCCCTGGGCGACGAGACCGGGCAGGCCCAGCCGGTCGGCCTCGCTGCCCTCGGAGTGGAAGTTCCCGCGCCGCGAGTACGCACGGAGGAGGTCACCGGTCAACGTCAGCGAACGTTCGACCCTCACGTCGCGACCGGCGTGAACGTGGCGGTCGAGCTCCACAGCACCTCGCCGCTCGGGAGTGCGACGACCGCGTCCAGCACCGCGTACTCCCGTCCTCGGCGCACGAAGCGTTCGGTCACTCGGCCGGTCACGGTGAGGTCGACGCCGGCGCCGGCCGCCCCGTGGCACGTGAGCCGATGCGCCGTGTGGAGCACGGGCTCCGCCACCTCCGTCTGGAGCAGCAGGATCGTGAGGTTCGCCGCCATGGGCGGGTAGAGACGGCCCGCGACCCGGGCCGGATGGTCGATCCCGGCCGCCCGCCAGTAGCGGTCGCTGGCCTCGGCCGACACCGGCACCACGAGCGGCCCGAGGACGTCGCCCTCGCGGAGATCGACGAGGCACGTCTTATTCATGCGGATGTATGATATGCGCGATGGCGTATCGAGCGGCGATCCTGGGCGGGTCGGGCTACACCGGCGCCGAGCTGCTGCGCCTGCTCGCCGCGCACCCGGAGATCGACGTCGTGCACGTGACGGCCGATGCCAACGCCGGCGCCGCGGTCACCGCGCTGTACCCATCCCTCGCCCCCGCGTACCCCGGCCTCACGTTCGAGGGCTTCGATCCCGCCGGCCTCGACGGGATCGACGTCGTCTTCTCGGCGCTACCGCACGGGGAGTCGCAGCGCGTCCTTCCCGCGCTCGCCGATCAGGTCGCCCACGTCGTCGACCTCGGTGCGGACTTCCGTCTCCCTGCCGCGCAGTACGAGGTCTGGTACAGGGAGCCGCACCACGCGCCCGAGGCCCTCGACCGGTTCGCGTACGGCCTGCCCGAGCTGTTCCGGAGCGACCTCGTCGCCGGCGTCGGCATCGCCGCCCCGGGTTGCTATCCGACGACGGCCGCGCTGGCGCTCGCGCCGCTGCTCGCGAAGGGTCTGGTCGAGCCCACGGGCATCGTGGTCGACGCGATGTCGGGGATCTCGGGACGCGGCCGAGGACTGTCCACACCGAGCCTCTACGGCGAGGCGAACGAGAGCGTCACCGCGTACGGACTGCTCGACCACCGCCACACGGGCGAGATCGAGCACGCACTCGGCCGCATCGCCGGCTCGTCCGTGCAGGTGCTCTTCACCCCGCACCTCGTGCCGATGACCCGCGGCATCCTCGCGACGTGCCACGCGCGACCGACCTCGGCGACGAGCACCGCCGAGCTGCTCGACCTGTACCGCGACCACTACGCCGACGAGCCGTTCGTCGTCGTGGCCGACGATCCGCCGGCGACGAAGGCGACCCTGGGGTCGAATGCGTGTCACGTCACCGTGCGCCACGACGCGCGGACGGACTCGGTGCTCGCGCTCGGCGCCCTCGACAACCTCGTGAAGGGTGCGTCGGGCCAGGCGATCCAGGCCCTGAACCATGTGCTCGACCTGCCCGAGACCACCGGTCTGAGCGCAGTCGGGATCATGCCGTGACCCGGAGCGAAGGCGACCCAGCACGGTGAGCATCACCGGCGTTCCCGGGTTCGAGGCCGCGGGCGTCGCCTGCGGCATCAAGGGCGGCGGGGCAGCGGACCTCGCGCTGGTGGCGACCGCGACGCGTGAGGCCGTCCCCGCGGCCGGGGTGTTCACGAGCAACCTCGCCTGCGCCGCGCCCGTCCAGGTCACCCGCGAGCACCTGCGGGGCGGACACGCGGCCGCGGTCGTCCTCAACTCCGGGAACGCGAACGCCGCGACCGGTGAGACCGGTCGCGCCGACGCCCGCCGGACCTGCGACCTCGTGGCCGCAGAGCTCGGCTGCGCGCCGGGTCACGTGCTCGTCTGCTCGACCGGCCTCATCGGGATCCCGCTGCCGATGACGAGTATCGACGCCGGCATCCCGCCGCTCGTCGCGGGGCTCGGCACGGACGACGTCGCGGGGCGCGCCGCCGCGGACGCGATCCTCACGACGGACACCGTGCGCAAGGAGGTCCTCGTGGTCGCGGAGCTCGCGGACGGGAAGGGCTTCACCGTCGGCGGGATGGCGAAGGGCGCAGCGATGCTGTCACCCGCGATGGCGACCATGCTCGCGGTCATCGTCACCGACGCGGCCGCGACGCCCCGGGCGGTGCACGCCGCGCTCGAGCACGGCGTGCGCGACACGTTCAACGGACTCGTCGTCGACGGCTGCACGAGCACGAACGACACGGTCCTGCTCCTCGCGAACGGCCATGCGGGACACGAGCGCATGGACGCCGAAGGCCACGCGTTCCATGCTCTCGTCGAGGGCGTCACCGAGGTCTGCGACGAGCTCGCGTGCGCGATGGCGGCGGACGCGGAGGGCGCCACGAAGCTCGTGACGGTGGTCGTGCGGGGTGCGCGCTCCGGCGAGGACGCGCGCCGGGCCGCCCGCGCCGTCGCGTCGAGTCAGCTCGTGCAGTGCTCGCTCTACGGATGCGACCCCTACTGGGGTCGGGTCCTCTCGGAGCTCGGTGCGAGCGGTGCCTGGTTCGACCCCGAGCGCGTCGACATCGCGTACAACGGCATCACCGTGTGCCGCGACGGCGTCGCGACCTTGCACGACGAGACCGCGCTCGCCGAGGCGATGGCGGGCCGGGAGATCGAGATCAGCTGTGACCTGCGCGAGGGGATGGGCCAGGCGACGATGCGCTTCACCGACCTCACCCACGCGTACGTCGACGAGAACATGGGGACGAGCTGACCCATGGAGCAGACGGTGGACACAGCCGCCGACCGGCTGCGCGACGCGCACGAGCGCGCCGCGATCCTCGCCGAGGCGCTCCCGTACATCCGGGAGTTCACCGGTCGCACCGTCGTCGTGAAGTACGGCGGCCACGCCATGGACGACCCCGCGCTGTCGGAGCTGTTCGCCCAGGACATCGTGCTGATGCGACTCGTCGGGATGAACCCCGTCGTGGTCCACGGTGGGGGCCCGCAGATCTCCGACCTCATGCGCCGCCTCGGCAAGGAGCCGGAGTTCGTCGACGGCCTCCGGGTGACGGACGCGGAGACCGTCGACATCGCCCGCATGGCGCTCGTCGGCAAGGTCAACCGGGAGATCGTCACGGCGCTCAACCGCCACGGCTCCTACGCCGTCGGGCTCTCGGGCGAGGACGCGCGCCTGCTCCGGGTCGAAGCTCGCGACGCGCGGCTCGGCTTCGTCGGCGACGTGCGTGACGTGGATCCCGCGATCCTCGAGCGTGTCCTCCGTGAGGAGCTGATCCCCGTCGTCGCCACCATCGGCGTGGACGACGCGGGGCAGGCCTACAACGTGAACGCGGACGCGGTCGCGGCTGCGATCGCGCGCTCGCTCCGAGCCGAGAAGCTCGTGTACCTCACCGACGTCGCCGGCATCTTCGAGGACGTCGCCGACCCGGGGACCCTGATCTCGCAGACCGACGTCGCGGGGCTCGAGCGCCTCGTGGCCGAAGGCAGGGTCGGCGAGGGGATGATCCCGAAGATCCGCTCGTGCATCGAGGCGCTTCGTGGAGGCGTGCACCGAGCGCACATCCTCGACGGGCGGATACCGCACGTCGTGCTGCTCGAGCTCTTCACGCGGGAGGGTGTCGGGACGGTGATCGACGCATGACCACCGGGACGGAGACGGTCGCGAGCCTCGAGGAGCTCCGCGCGCTCGACGCAGAGCATGTGATGCAGACGTACGGCCGGCTACCGGTCGCGTTCGTCCGCGGCGAGGGCACGCTCCTCTGGGACTCCGAAGGACGCCGGTACCTCGACTTCCTCGGCGGCCTCGCGGTGACGTCCCTCGGCCACGCGCACCCTGTCGTCGCGGACGCGCTGGCCGAGCAGGCGCGCACCCTGCTGCACGTCTCGAACCTCTACTACAACGGCGTGCAGCCTCGGCTCGCCGCGCGGCTCGACGCCCTGCTGGGGGGCGGTGGCCAGGTCTTCTTCGGCAACTCGGGCGCCGAGGCCAACGAGTGCGCCATCAAGCTCGCGCGCCGTCACGGCCAGACGAACGGCGGGCCGGCGCGCCACGAGATCGTGGCCGCGTACGGCTCGTTCCACGGGCGCACCCTGACGACGCTCGCGGCCACCGGTCAGCCCCAGAAGCACGAGCCCTTCCAGCCGCTCCCGCCGGGCTTCCGTCACGTGCCGTTCGCGGACCTGGACGCGCTCACCTCGGCGCTCGACGAGCGCGTGTGCGCGGTGCTCCTCGAGTCGATCCAGGGCGAGGGAGGCGTGCAACCGTCTCCTCCGGGCTACCTCGAGGCGGTGCGCGCGGTCTGCGACGAGCGCGAGGTGCTCCTCGTGATGGACGAGATCCAGACCGGGCTCGGCCGGACCGGGCGCTGGTTCGGCTTCGAGCACGCGGGGATCCGACCCGACGTCGTGACGGTCGCCAAGGCCCTCGGGAACGGTGTGCCGATCGGCGCGTGCTGGGCGCGCCGCGACGTCGCCGCCGCGTTCCGGGCCGGCGACCACGCGTCGACGTTCGGCGGCCAGCCGCTCGCGGCACGCGCCGCGCTCACCGTCCTCGAGGTCATGGAAGCCGAAGACGTGCCGAGCCGGGCGCGTCGCGCGGGTGAGCGCCTCACGACAGGCCTCGAGGGCGTCCCGGAGGTCGTCACGGTGCGCGGCGCGGGCCTGCTGCTCGCCGCGGAGCTCGAGACCGGCATCGACGCCGCCGAGGTCGCCGGCTCGTGCCTCGACCACGGTCTCGTCGTCAACGCGGTCACACCGACGGCACTGCGCTTCGCTCCGTCGCTGCTCGTCTCGGACGCGGAGATCGACGAAGCCGTCCAGATCCTCGTCACCGCCATCGGCGCCGTGCGCCGGGAAGGACCGGTGCGCGCATGAGCACCCCCCGCCTCCTCGAGATCGACGACCTCGACCCGACGCGCCTGACCACGATCCTCGACCGTGCCGCCGCCTGGAAGCAGGCGCCTGCCTCGGTGCCCCGGACCCTCGACGGCCGCGGCGTGGCACTGCTGTTCGAGAAGCCGTCCGCCCGGACGCGGGTCTCGACGGAGATGGCAGTCGTCACCCTCGGAGGTCACCCGGTGTACATCCGGGGCGAAGAGGTGGGCATCGGCGCGCGCGAGTCCGTCGAGGACGTCGCGCGGACCCTCGCCGGCTACTGCGCGGTCATCGCAGCGCGCGTGTTCGATCACGGTCAGCTCGACGCGCTCGCGGGCGCGTCCGCCGTGCCCGTCGTCAACCTGCTCTCGGACCGGGCGCACCCGACCCAGGCGCTCGCCGACGTGCTGACCCTCCGCGAGGTGCTCGGCCGGCTCGACGGGCTCCGCGTCGCGTACGTCGGCGACGGGAACAACGTGGCGACGTCACTCGCGCTCGCCGCCGCGCTGTCGGGGCTCGAGCTGGTCGTCTCGAGCCCAGCGGGATACGAGCTCGACGACGACGTCGTCGAGCGGGCCCGGAACCTCGGTGGCAGCATCGAGCTCGTCCCGGATCCCTACGAGGCCGTCCGCGACGCGGACGCGGTGTACACCGACGTGTGGACCTCGATGGGCCAGGAGGACGAGGCGGCCGTCCGGCGCGAGGCGTTCGCGGGCTACCGCGTCGACCGCGCGCTCATGGAGGCCGCCGGGCCCGACGCCCGGCTGCTCCACTGCCTGCCCGCGCACCGCGGCGAGGAGGTCACCGCCGAGGTTCTCGACGGCTCCCAATCGGTCGTCTGGCTGCAGGCCGAGAACCGCATGCACGCGACCCGGGCGCTCCTCGCCACGCTCGTCGAGGAGGCGTAGGAGATGCAGCGGAGGCGTGGCCGGACGGCCGGGACGCCGGAGCGGAATCGACCGGAGGCAGAGGAGATGCAGCGGAGGCGTGGCCGGACGGCCGGGACGCCGCCGCGGAATCGACCGGAGGCATAGGTGGCGACGCTCGGCAAGCCACAGCGACAGCACCGCATCTCGCGCGTGCTCGAGGAGCAGGCGGTCTCGAGTCAGGCGCAGCTCGTCGAGCTCCTCGCCGCCGACGGGGTCGTCGCGACCCAGGCCACGGTCAGCCGCGACCTGGAGGAGCTGGGCGCGGTCAAGGTCCGCATCCCGGGCGGCACGATGGCATACGCGATCCCCGAGCACGCCAAGGAGCGCAGCGCGCCCGACGACCACCTGCGGCGGGTCATGGGGGAGTTCGTCGTCGACGTCGCCCACAGCGCGAACCTCGTCGTCCTGCGCACCCCGCCCGGCTCGGCGCACGTCGTCGCCTCCGCGCTCGACCGCGCCGGTCTCCCCGACGTGCTCGGCACGGTCGCGGGGGACGACACGCTCGTCCTCGTGTGCTCCGAGCAGACCGGCGGCGGGGACGTCGCGAGCACACTGGCGACGCTCGCGGGGCTCTGACCGATGAAACGAGTTGTCTTGGCGTACTCCGGCGGGCTCGACACGTCCGTTGCCGTCCGTTGGATCACCGAAGAGTGGAGCGCCCAGGTCGTCGCGCTCGTGGTGGACGTGGGCCAGAGCGCCGACGACGACTGGGAGACGATCCGGCAGCGCGCGCTCGCCGCCGGCGCGGTCGAGGCGATCGTCGTCGACGCCCGCGCTGAGTTCGCGAACGACTACTGCCTGCGCGCGTTGCAGGCGAACGCGCTGTACGAGGGCAAGTACCCGCTCGTGTCGGCACTGTCGCGCCCGGTGATCGTGAAGCACCTGGTCGCGGCGGCACGGGAGCACGGTGCGGACGCGGTCGCCCACGGGTGCACGGGCAAGGGCAACGACCAGGTGCGCTTCGAGGTCTCCACACGCGCCCTCGCGCCAGACCTCGACGTCCTCGCGCCCGTGCGCGTCTGGGGACTCACCCGGGAGGCCTCGATCGAGTACGCCCAGGCTCACGGGATCCCGATCAAGGTCCGCACCGACAACCCGTACTCCATCGACGAGAACCTCTGGGGCCGGGCGATCGAGTGCGGGGTCATCGAGGACCCGTGGGTGGCACCGCCGACGGAGCCGTACGCGCTGACCCGCGATCCCGCACATGCCCCGCCCGAGCCCTGGGAGCTCGTGATCCGGTTCGAACGGGGCGTGCCGGTCGCTCTCGACGGCACGCGGCGCGAGCTCGTGGACCTGATCGCCGAGGTGGCGCGTGTGGTCGGCGGGTACGGGTGGGGACGGCTCGACATGGTCGAGAACCGCCGCGTCGGCATCAAGAGCCGCGAGGTCTACGAGTGCCCCGGATCGCTGGCGCTGCTCCTCGCGCACGCCGACCTCGAGTCGATCACCCAGGAGCGCGACCTCATGCGCGAGAAGGCGCGACTCGAGCCGCGCTACGCGGAGCTCGTGTACGACGGTCTCTGGTTCTCGCCCCTGCGGCGCGCCCTCGACGCGTTCGTCGAGTCGTCGCAGCAGCACGTCACCGGTGACGTCCGCCTCCGCCTCGAGCCCGGGCGCTGTGAGGTCGTCGGGCGGCGCGCCGATGCCGGCCTGTACGACTACGAGCTCGCGACGTACGACGCGGCGGATGCGTTCCGGCACGAGGATGCGGCCGGGTTCGTCCGGCTGTGGGGCCTCGGGCTCGAGACGGTCGCGCGCCGCCAGGGGCCCGAGCCGGATGCCTGAGCCCCGGCCGCTCTGGCACGGGCGCCTCGTCGATCCGCCCGCCGAGGCGCTCTGGGACTTCACGGCGAGCATCGGCTTCGACCGTCTCCTCGCCGCGGAGGACGTCGAGGGCTCGCGCGCGCACGCTCGGATGCTCGGCGAGGTCGGGCTCCTCACCGACGCCGAGGCCAGCGCCGTGCTGGACGCCCTCGACGTCGTTGCCCGGGAGCTCGAGGACGGCACCTTCGCGTTCGTGCCGACCGACGAGGACGTGCACACCGCCGTCGAGCGTCGCGTCACGGAGCTCGCAGGCGAGGCAGGTGCGAAGCTGCACACGGGCCGGAGCCGCAACGACCAGGTCGCGACCGACCTCCGCCTCTGGGTGCGGCGGCGCGGTGCGATGCTCATCGGGCAGACGGATGCGCTGCAGCGCGTCCTCGTTCGGCGAGCCCGCGAGGTCGACGACGACGTGTACCTGCCCGGGTACACGCACCTGCAGCGGGCGCAACCGGTCCTCCTGGCGCATCACCTGCTGGCGCACTTCTGGGCGCTCGCCCGCGACGTCGACCGGTGGCGCGACTGCCTGGCGCGCGCGGACGTGTCGCCGCTCGGCGCGGGGGCGCTCGCAGGGTCGAGCCTCCCCATCGATCCCGCACGGACGGCCCAGGACCTCGGCTTCGCCCGGGCGTTCGACAACTCCCTCGACGCTGTCTCCGACCGGGACTTCGTCGCGGAGGCGCTGTTCGTGCTCGCGCTCGAGCAGGTCCACCTCTCGAGGCTCGGCGAGGAGATCATCCTGTGGGCGAGCGAGGAGTTCGGCTTCCTCGAGCTCGACGACGCCTACAGCACCGGCTCGTCGATGATGCCGCAGAAGAAGAACCCCGACATCGCCGAGCTGGCACGCGGCAAGGCGGGGCGAGCGATCGGGAACCTGACCGCGATCCTCGCCACGCTCAAGGGCCTGCCACTCGCGTACAACCGCGACCTGCAAGAGGACAAGGAGCCGCTCTTCGACTCCGTCCACACGGTCTCGGGGTCGCTCGCCGCGCTCGGTGGACTCCTCGACACGGCGCGGTTCGTGCCGGAGCGCATGCGCGACGCCGCCGACGTCGCGACCTCGGCGGCCACCGACCTCGCGGAGCATCTCGTCGAGGAGGGCATGGCGTTCCGTGACGCCCACCACCTCGTCGGCACGCTCGTCCGCCAGGCAGCGGAGCGCGGCCTGCCCCTCGAGGAGCTCGTGATGACCGAGCCGCGGCTCGGCCCCGACGCGCTCGCGCACCTCGAGCCGGGTGCTGCGGTGCGCCGGCGCACGTCACCGGGTGGCGCCGGACCCGGACCCGTCGCGACGCAGCTCGCCTCGGCGCAGCATCGTCTGTCGGAACAGGTGGCGTGGCTCGAGGAGTGACGGGCCGCGCACCGGCGCGCCGGTGGTACGCACGCGACGCACGCGAGGTCGCACCCGAGCTGCTGAACAAGATCCTCGTGCACGACGACGGTCACATGCCCGCGGTCGCGGCGCGCATCGTGGAGGTCGAGGCCTACGCCGGGAGCGAGGACCCGGGAAGTCACGGGTACCGGGGGCGCACACCGCGCACAGCCACGATGTTCGGCCCACCGGGGCACCTCTACGTGTACTTCACGTATGGCATGCACTGGTGCGCCAATGTCGTCACCGCCGACGAGGGCGTGTGCAGCGCAGTCCTCCTGCGCGCCGGCGCACCCCTCGCGGGCCACGACGAGATGCGCCGACGGCGCCCTGCGGCCCGACGTGACCGGGAGCTCTGCTCCGGACCGGCCCGCTTGGCGCAGGCGCTCGGGCTCGGTCCCGAGCACGACGGCGCCGACGTGACACGGGGCGCGGTGCGGATCCTCGACGACGGGACGCCGCCGCCCTCCCGCCCGGGCGTCAGCACCCGCGTCGGTCTCTCGGCGGGACGCGGCGAGCACCACCGTTGGCGCTGGTACGTGCGCGGCGACGCGAACGTCAGCCGGACGCGACCGTCCGGCGGGTAGGTTCGCCCCGTGGCGGCCGAGGCGGACGTGGAGGTGCTCACCGCGGGCGCGGTGAACGTCGTCACCGAGGCCGAGCTCGCAGAGCGCGTGGCGCGCGGCCGTCCGTTGCGCGTCAAGCTCGGGATCGACCCGACCGCGTTCGACATCCATCTCGGCTTCGCGGTCGTGCTGCGCAAGCTCCGCCAGTTCCAGGACCTCGGTCACACGGCCGTGCTCATCATCGGTGACTTCACGGCCCAGGTGGGCGATCCGTCGGGCCGCTCGGCGACACGGCCCCGCCTCACGAAGCAGGAGGTCGACGCGTACGCGGAGACCTACCTCGACCAGGTCCGCCTCGTGCTCGACGACGAACGGCTCGAGATCCGGCGCAACTCCGAATGGCTCGCGCCCATGGGCATCGAGGACGTGCTGCGGCTGGCGTCGCGCACGACCGTGGCTCGCATGCTGGAGCGTGACGACTTCGCGAAGCGCTACGCCGGTGGCGCGCCGATCTCGGTGATGGAGTTCCTCTACCCGCTCCTGCAGGCCTGGGACTCGGCGATGGTGGAAGCGGACGTCGAGCTCGGCGGCACGGACCAGCTCTGGAACCTGTTGTTGGGCCGCCAGGTGCAGGAGCAGGAGGGTCAGCCCCCACAGGTCGCGCTCACGACGCCGTTGCTCGTGGGGCTCGACGGCTCGCAGAAGATGTCGAAGTCGCTCGGCAACGTGGTCGGCATCACCGAGCCGCCGACGGAGCAGTTCGGGAAGCTCATGTCGCTTCCCGACGAGCTCATGCCCGACTACTTCACGTACGCCGCCGGCGCGTCGTACGACTCGGTACGCAACCTCCCGGCCGTGGAGCAGAAGCGCGCGCTCGCGCGCGCCGTGGTCGGTCTGTACCACGGTCCCGGCGCGGGCGAGGCTGCGGAGGCGGAGTTCGATCGCGTGTTCAAGTCGCACGACGCGCCGTCGGACGTGCCCGAGCACGTCCTCGACGCGAGCGAGGCGCGCGACGGCCGGATCCCGCTCGCGAACGTGCTCCGCCAGGCGGGGCTCGCGTCGTCCAACAAGGACGCGCGTCGTCTGATCGCCCAGGGCGGCGTGCGCCGCGACGGCGAGGTCGTGGACGACCCCGAGGCCGGCTGCCCGCCGGGCGAGCTCGACGGCGCGACGCTGCAGGTCGGCCGGCGGCGATGGGTCCGCATCCGCGTCCGCGTCCCGTGAGCCACGGCCGGCCCGTGGCTTGACCGGGCCTCCGCCGGTCCGTAAGATCATCAGTCCGCCCGAAGGCCGTCTCCGACGGGACCCCGGGCAGTGGAAGGACCTACCACCGATCTCGACTCTGGCCACGGCGCGACGCCGAGGCCCGGCGGAGTGAGTCTCGGCGGCGGAGTCCCACAGCGAGGACCCGGCCGGCGGCCGGCGCATGCCTTGCAGCAGCTCCTTGACAACGGAACAGTGACGCCATGTAAACAAGCCAGTGAAGGGCGTCTCTGCCGTCCCTCGGGACGGACGAGGCGCCTCTCCGCAATTCCGGCACGGCAGGTGGCGCAAGCCAGCACCGTGCCTCGTCACCCTCGGGTTCAGTGAACCCGCAGGGTGGCTCTCCGATCGAGTGGCGACGAACCCCGAGCAATCGGGGCGAGGCGACACCCGCATCTTGATGGAGAGTTTGATCCTGGCTCAGGACGAACGCTGGCGGCGCGCTTCAAACATGCAAGTCGAACGTGAAGCTCGGAGCTTGCTCCGGGTGGAAAGTGGCGAACGGGTGAGGAACACGTGAGGAACCTGCCCCGAAGACCGGGATAACTCCGGGAAACCGGAGCTAATACCGGATGCCCTCACCGGACCGCATGATCCGGCGAGGAAATGGATTCCGCTTCGGGATGGTCTCGCGCACTATCAGCTTGTTGGTGAGGTAACGGCTCACCAAGGCTACGACGGTTAGCTGGTCTGAGAGGATGTCCAGCCACACTGGGACTGAGACACGGCCCAGACTCCTACGGGAGGCAGCAGTTAGGAATCTTGCGCAATGAGCGAAAGCTTGACGCAGCGACGCCGCGTGCGGGATGACGGCCCTCGGGTTGTAAACCGCTTTCAGCAGGGACGAAATTGACGGTACCTGCAGAAGAAGCCCCGGCCAACTACGTGCCAGCAGCCGCGGTAATACGTAGGGGGCGAGCGTTGTCCGGATTTATTGGGCGTAAAGAGCTCGTAGGC
>DATBSK010000048.1:0-10425 GCA_036559825.1 Acidimicrobiia bacterium
ACGTGCGGTACCGGCCGGTGCGCTCGACGGCCCGCCCCGCGAGCAGCGTCGTGAACGCGGTCGTGAACATGAAGGGCACGAGCAAGAAGCCGGAGTCGGTTGCGCTGAGTCCCTTCACCTGCTGCACGAACACCGGGATGAAGTAGATGCCGGACGCGAAGATCGCGCCGCTCGTCGTGTTGATGCCGGCGGCGACCCGCACGACGCGCGTGCCGAGGATCCGCAGGGGGAGCACGGGCTCGGGCGCGCGTCGCTCGCGCGCGACGAACGCGACCGTCAGCGCGACGACCGCCAGGAACAGGCCGACGACCTCGGGCGATGTCCACTCGTTCGAGTGGCTGCCGATGCTGGCCGCGAGCACGACGCAGGTGAGCGCGAGGGTGAGGAGCGAAGCGCCGGCGTAGTCGAGCGCGTGGCGGATCTGCTGGAAGGGGTAGTGGAGCTTCGTGCTCACGATCACGATGCTGAGCACGGCGAAGGGCACGTTCACGTAGAACGCCCAGCGCCACGAGAGGTGGTCGACGAACAGTCCGCCGGTGAGCGGGCCGAGGAGGCTCGCGCCGGCGAAGATCGCGCCCTGGTAGCCGAGCCAGCGGCCGAGCTGTCGGGCCGGGACGATGTCGGCGACGATCGCCATGGCGAGGGAGCCGATCCCGCCGGCGCCGATCCCTTGGACCGTCCGTGAGGCGAGCAGCTGCTCCATGCTCCCGGCCACACCGGAGAGCATCGAGCCCACCGTGAAGATCGAGACCGCCACCATGAACACGCGCTTGCGGCCGTAGAGGTCGCCGAGCTTGCCGTATAGCGGCATCGTCGCGATCTGCGCGAGCAGGTAGCTCGTGATCACCCACGAGCGCAGCGACTCGTGCCCGAGCTCGCGCGAGATCGTCGGGAGCGCGGTCGACACGATCGTGCCGTCGAGCGCGGACAGCATCTGCCCGAGCTGGAGCCCGATGAAGATGATGAGAACGCTGCGCGAGACCCGCTCCGCCCTCATGGTGCGAGCGATCGCAGCACGGCGAGGGTCGCGGTCGGGTCGTCGACGCTGAGGAACTCGAAGCCGTGGAGGCCGGCGAAGTGCTGGTCGACGTGCGAGTCGCCGACGTGCAGGTAGCGCTCCGCCGGGAAGCGCTCGCGCACGGTGTCGAGGTGGTGCTTGCCGCCGACGAAGGCGAGTGCGACGCCGTACCCGGCCCAGGTCTCCTCCTGGTCGGTGCGCGTGCGGTCGGACGCGCAGCCGACGACGTGCCCGGCCTCAACCAGCGCCCGCACCACGTCGACGGTCACCGGCCCCGGCGGCTCCCCGAACTCCATCGTCCCGTCGACGTCGATGCTGACGACGACCCGCATGTCGTCAGACCCGCACGAGGTCGAGCAGCTCGGGGTCGAACACCTCGGACGGGAACACCTCGGGTCCGCCGTGGATCGCGGCAACGACCGAGAACATGCGCTCGTCGGATGCCCGGAGCGCGGCGAAAACCGCGTGACGCGCCAGGCGCTGGTCGGTGTCCTCCGCGTAGACGGCGCCGACGATGTCGGCCTCGAGACGGATTCGGCGCATCCGTTCGAGCCGTTCAGCGCCGTAGTCGGAGAAGTCTCGCCACTCGCCCCCGCGCACGGCGTCGCCGACCACGCGGGCGTCACGCATGGCGATGGAGAGGCCCTGCCCGATGATCGGGTTGCTGTGACCTGCGGCGTCGCCGACGAGCACCGCGCCGTTCCCGAAGGGACGGTCGCACCACGTCTCGGTGCCGGGATACGTCGCGCAGGGGCCGGCGATCTCACCCGCGGCGATGGCGGCGCTGAACGGCACGCAGTCGACCCGGCACGCGTCGAGAAACGCGCGCGCGCCCTGCGCACCCGCGAACCGCTGGCGGCCCGACTCTCCCACGACGAGGTACATCCGGATGTAGCCGTCGCGCTGGCGAAATCCCAGCTCGAGCTGATCGGGGGCCCCGCCGAAGAAGTCGAAGGCGTCGGGCATCCCGTCGGCGGCCACGAGCAGCCCCGCGATGTGGTCGGTCGCGGGTTGCTTCTCGAGCTCGATGCCGAGCGCCCGTCGCACCACCGATGCTCGCCCGTCGGCACCGACGACGAGTCGGCAGTCGAGCTCACTCGTCGTGTCGGCCTGTCGCCACCGGACGTGCGGAGCGTCTCCCAGCGTGATCTCGATGTCACGCACCCCGCGGCGAACGTCAGCGCCGGCCGCGCTCGCGGCACCGGCGAGCACGGCGCAGGCCTCGGGATGACGGAGGTTCAGGCATCCGGCGACACCGGGCACCATGGAGCCGACCGGGAGCGGTGCCGCCTCCGCCTCCGCCGGGTCCATGCCCTCGTGGTACCCGACCCACGCGGCGGTCGTCTGCGCTCCTGCGTCGAGCATCGGCTGCTCGAGCCCAAGCGCCCGCGCCTCGGCGACGCCCCACGGCATCATCGTCTCGCCGCGTACGCGGTCCTCGTACTCGTCCGTGGCTTCGAGCACCACGACGCCGAGACCCTCGCGCGCCAGCGCGGCCGCAAGTGCCGAGCCGGCGATGCCTCCACCGACGATGACGACGTCCGTTCGGCTCATGCTCGCATCGGCTCTGGTGGAACGTCGAAGTGGTCGACGTAGCGCTGCGCGCGCTCGCGGATCTCACCCTCGTCGAGACCGGTGTCGGCGAACGTGTACTGGTGGACGCCGTGCTTCTCACGGCCGTGTTCGTCGAGGAACGTCCGCATCCGCTGTTCCGCGTCGCTCGTGTACTCGAGGCCCCACGCGTCGTAGATCGAGGCGATCGTGCCGAAGTGGTCGGCCATGAACGCCTCGAACTGCACGTCGACGACGCGCTCGGACGGGATGCTCCCGTCCTGGCGCGCGGTCACGGAGCGGTCGAGCGCGTCGAGGATCACGTCGCTCCAGAGGCTCGCGACCTGGGTCGGGTCGGCGTCGTCGCTGAAGATCGCGGCGAGGTACGTGAACAGCGACGACAGCGACGCGATCACCTTCACCGGGTCACGGTGGGTCTGGATGAACCGCGCGTTCGGGTACTCGCCGAGCAGCGCCGGCAGCGCCCACAGGTGCGCGCCCGACTTCAGGATCCACCGGTCGCGCCGGACGTGCGCACCGAGCACCTGCAGGTACCGGTGGTGGAGCCGGTACGCGGGCGCCATGTCGGCCTCCGTCGTCACCCACCGGACGTACGACGGGACGTGGTACTGGCTGCCGAAGATGACGCTGGCGAACTCGCACCCCGTGATGCGCACGCACTCCTGCGCGAGCAGCGCACCCGTCGGGTGCATCGCCTGGAGCTCGGGCCGAGCCGCGTGGCCCAGGTCGATCCCGGCCTGCACCTCGGCGATGCGCGGATCCGTCTCGTAGGTGTCGGGCTCCGGAGGTGGGACGGGCCGGTCGACCTCCCACGACCGCGGTGCCCGGTTCGCGGGGTCCTGTGCGAGCAGGTCGTGCAGGATCGTCGTGCCGGTCCGGCCCATGCCGATCATGAAGACGACCGGGCCGGTGTCGCCCGCGGCGGCCTCCGGATGCCGGGCGTGCCAGTCGACGACCTGGAGCCGGTTCGCGAGGTAGCCGGCGAGGTTGTCGGGGGTCAGGGCGGCGCCGAGCTCGCTGAGGCGCGCCTCGCCCCGCAGGGCGTCGACGAGCCGGTCGAGACCGACCCGGAAGGTGTCGCCGCCGAGATCCTGGAGGCCCGTGCGCGCCCGTGCGGTGTCGACGAGCTGGTCGGCGTCGAGGCCGGGATTCGTGCTCACGGCCGGGCAGCGTACGTCGCGGGCTGTCGTGGCAAGGTGGGGCCGTGACCGAGACCGACGACTACATCGCGATCCGGCGCCTGCAGAACGCGTACGCCGACGTCGTCACCCGCCGGGCGTGGCCCGAGCTCACCGAGCTCTTCCTGCCGGACGCGCCCATCGAGATCGACACCCGGCGCCCCGACGGCGTGTACCGGCTCGCCGGGCCGGTCGCGCTCGGCGAGTTCGTCGCCGGCGCGCTCGAGCAGTTCGACTTCTTCGAGTTCGTGATCCTCAACACCCGGCTGGAGATGGGGGTCGGCGGCGACGCCGACGCCGCCGACGGTCGCCTGTACATGAGCGAGATCCGCAGCGACGCCGGCTCCGGGAGCTGGAACGTGTCCTTCGGCGTGTACCACGATCGGTACCGGCGCACCGACGGTCGCTGGTGGTTCGCCGAGCGCCGCTACCACTCACTCGGGCGCACCGGCGAGACGAAGGACGTCGACGCGTTCGCGTTCCCGCACCACCTGGAGCTGGGCGAGCTCTAGGTTTCGATGGCGTAGAGCGCGAGCGTGCTCTGCCCCGCGATCGTGCGACGCGCCTCCTCGTCGAGCGACGCGGTCGCTTCGTCGAGCTCACGGGTCGTCCCGGGGTACTTCGCGTCAGGGTGCGGGTAGTCCGACGCCCAGACGATGCGGTCGGCACCGACGAGCGGCGACGACGCCGTGAACGCCAGCGTCGACTCGTCGGGATCGAAGCTGATCCAGCAGCTGCGCCGGAAGTGCTCGGACGGCTCCTCGGTGAGCCACGGCACGTCGAAGCCGAACTCCTCGTAGTGGTGGTCGAGGCGCTCGAGCCACGGGACGATCCACCCGCCGTTCGCCTCGAGGAAGACGCAGCGCAGGTCGGGGAACCGCTGGCACACGCCGCCACCGGTCATGAACGCGATCGCGCTCATCATGTCGACGGGGTTGGCGATCGCCTGCGCGAAGAAGTGGTTGTCGTAGCCCATCGGCGAGCCCGGGAGCGGCGACGCGAGGTGCATCTCGCCGCGCACCCATGGCGTGTCGAGCCGGAGCGCGTTGATGTGCATCCCGCTGCACGCGCCGGGGATGTCACCCGAGAGCAGCGGGTGGAACCCGATCGCGAGATCGGCGTCGCACGCGGCCTGCCAGATCGGGTCGTAGGCGGGGTCCGAGAGCGGCTTCCAGTCGATCGTCGGGTTCGGCCGCAGGAACGCGGCGACGAGGTAGGGCGACGTGCCCGCGCGGCGGATCTCCGCCGCGGCGAGCTCCGCGTCCCACTGCGGGATCACCGCGGCGCCGTACAGACGGCCCTCCGACTCGGCGCAGTGGTCGGCGAGCCAGTCGTTGTACGCGCGGCACGTCGCCAGCGCGACGTCGCGATCCGGGTATCCGAAGAGGCCGAGCAGCATCGTCGGGTACAGCACCGAGACGTCGATGCCGTCTTGGTCCATGGCCGCGAGGCGCTCCTTGGTGTCGTAGGCACCGCCGGGGATCTCCGAGTACCGCATCTGTCCCGCCCACGCCTGCTGCTTCTGCTCGTCGGAGAAGCCGGCCGCGGCCGACGCGGCGTACACGTTCGCGGGCTCGCGCGCGCCGCCCATCACGACCCATTCGGCGCCCTCGCCGTCGACCTCGACGTGCCAGACGACGTCGCGGTGCTCGGCGGGTGCGTAGTCCTGGATGCCGGTGGGGTGCTCGACGAGGTGCCCGTCGGCGTCCACGTAGTTCGGTGTCTCGCTCATGTCCGACCCCCTCGCCGCGACAGGCGTGCACCACTATGCAACGTCGATGCCTCCCCTGCACTGTCGCGGTCGGTGCTCTATGGTCACCGGCGAACCGTTCCCGCAGGCAGAGAGAGGCAACGCCATGGCGACGAGTCCGCAGCATCGTCCGGGTGGCATCACGCTCATCGTCGTGCTCGCCGTGATCAGCGGCGTGCTGAACATCCTCGGCGGGATCTTCGTCATCATCGACCGGCACGACCACCGGCTGATCAACGAGTCGGGCGCGCACCCCGACGAGCTGCTCTGGGCCGCGATCCTCACGATCGTCGTGGGGATCATCGTGATCATGCTGGCGTCGGCCCTCGGGCGCGGGAGCCGGGGTGCACGGCTCGTGTTCGGGATCTTCGCCGTGCTGAACCTCGCCGGCGGCCTCGTCGCCGCGTTCTCGTACGTCGGTGAGCAGCGGACGACCGGGATCATCAGCGCGGTGATCTGGGCCTTCGTGCTCTACCTGCTCTACGGGAGCGAGCGCGACCGCGAGTTCTTCTTGGCCTGATCCTGGCCTGATCTGGTCTGATCAGCGGGTCCCGTTCCACACGATGGAGTCATCGACCGGCGCGCGCGGCGACGGGCGGAAGTCGCCGCCCGTCGTGTACGCGACCGGGATGAGGCAGGTCTGGTCCCACGTCGTCGGGATCCCGAGGATCTCCGCCATCGCAGGCTGGTCCGACTGGTGCGCGGTCGTCAGCACCGAGCCGAGGCCACGGCTCCGCAGCGCGAGCTGGAAGCTCCAGACGGCGGGGTAGATCGACGCGTACATCCCGGGCTCCATCTGCGACGGCGCGGCCGACGGGCCGATCCAACCGCCATAGCGCGACGCCGCGGCCTCGATGTCGTAGCAGGGCAGCACGAGCACCGGCACCTCGCCCATGTGCTCGGCGAGATAGAGGATCGAGCTCGAGATGCGCGCACCCGCGTCATCACCGGCCGCGCGCTTGGCCTCGAGGATCTTCGACACGACGGGCTCGGTCGTCCGCCGGTACTGCTCGCCCACGGCCCGGCGCAGGTCGGGGTCGTCGACGACCACCCACTTCCACTCCTGGGCGTTCGACGCGTTCGGCGCGTACGCGGCGAGCCGGATGCACTCGACGACGACGTCGCGGGGGACGGGCCGCTCGAGGTCGAGCCGTCGACGCACGGCCTTCGTCGTCGTGAGGAGCCGATCGGTCTCGCCGGTGTCGAAGGGCGTCATCGCGCCGGGACGCTAACCGCCCAACTCACATGATGCGTCCCTCACCGTCATGGGGAGGGTTCAGGGACGCATCTTGATGTCGCCTAGGTGAGCTCCTCCGAGAGGGTGGAGATCACCTCGGCGAGGGCGTGGTCGTCGGCGAGCAGCCGGCGGAACTCACCGATGTCGTCGCCGGTGATGGCATCGACGACATCGTGCTCGTGCACCTCCGGTGACGGCTCCCACCACTCGATGGTGATGTCGGTGCACGCCATCTCCGTCGTCTTCTCCGCGTCGAGCGGGCGGAAGCGGATCTCCCCGCATCCCCGACACTGGTAACGGACCACACCTCGTCCGTTGTGGACGCCGACGCGCATCACGAGGTCGCGCAGCATCACGCGCTGCACCCCGCACTGCTCGCACTCCAGGAGCGCACCTTTGATCACTGGTTTGCCCATGAACGACTCCCGACGCCGGCGGACGACAGAGGAACCACTACCCCTACGCAACCGCGTTCGACCGAGAAAGTTGCGGACCCTCATGCGCGTCACAGAGTGGCCACACGTTCTTCACATGTCGCGCGCGCTCGCCACGCCGGAGATGATGCGCTTCGGCACATGTGGTGCCGATGTACGCGGAAGATTCTTACGTCGACGCGGTGTCGTCCCGCCCGATCCCGAGCGCGCGGTCGGGATGCACGCCGTCGACGTAGCCCACGAACGGCGGGTAGATGTTGTACCCGAGCAGCTCGCGCAGCCGCTTCGGCAGCGTGCGGGCGACGTCGGGCGGCACGCAGAGCAGCTGTGTCTCCTGCTGACGCAACCAGCTCACGACGTACTCGATCGCGGCGCCGAGGCGCGGCGCGTCGGTGCGGTTCGCGCCGCCCCCGTGCCAGAGCGACCCGATGTAGATCATCACCGAGCCCGCCGGCATCTCGGCGTACGTCACCGGCGTGTCCTCGGGCGGCGGCGCCAGCGTGTGATGACTCCCGGGCACGAGCCGCGTCGCGCCGTTCTCGACCGTGAAGTCGTCGAACGCCCACATCACGTTGGTGACGAGCTGCGGGTGCGGACGGGCGATCGGATAGATGTCGTCGTCGCGGTGGAAGACCTGCTCGACCTCGCCCGGACCGATCTCGATGCCGGTCGGTCCGCTGAGCTGGAAGTGCGGCCCGAGCACGTGCTCGAGCGCGCCGAGCACGAGCGGGTGGATGGTCAGCGCGTCGAGGACGCGTGTCTTCCCGTACAGCGCGTACAGGCGGCGCGTCTTGAAGCCCTCGAAGAAGTTGCGTCCTCCGGGCACGCCATCGAGGAGACCGCGCAGCTCGGCTCCGATCGCCACCGCCTCGTCACGCGGCAGGACGCTCTCGACGATCGCGTAGCCGTCGTCGTCGAGACGGCGGTTCACGTCCGCGAGCTGCGCCTCGAGACCGGGGACGACGGTCGTCACGTCCTCCACGGTACCGCCACTGTGCTTGCGCAGCGCGTGCGTCGAGGGCGAAGGAGTAGCCCTCGACGCACACACCGACTCAGAGAAGAGGGTGCACCCGCTCGCCCGCGACCCAGGTCTCCACGACCGTCGGCGGCTCGGCGTCGAGGTCGAGCACCACGAGATCGGCGCGCAGCCCCGGCGCGAGGCGACCGCGCTCGTGCTCCTGCCCTCCCGCGTACGCCGCGCCCGCGGTGTACGCCTCGAGCCAGTCGTCGAACGGGACGGCCTGGTCGGGCTCGAACCGGATCCCCGTGCTCGTCGTGCGCGACGCACCGAGCGCGGCACCCCACAGCGGCGCCGCGGGTGCGCACGGATCGTCGCTCGATCCCGCGAGCGGCACGCCCGCGTCCGCGAGGCCGGCGAAGGCGAGCCAGTGGTGGTCGTCGAAGCGCGCGCCCTGGCTCTGGATCCCGACGTGCTCGACGAACCCGGGTTGCACGACGGCCACACCGCCGAGCGAGGCGAGGCGCGTCCACTGCGCGGCGCCGGTCACGCCCGCGTGCTCGAGCCGGAACCGATGGTCGCCGTCGCCGACCGTCCGCCGGACCTCGGTGAACGCGTCGAGTGACGCCTCGACGCCGGCGTTGCCGATCGCATGCACCGCGACGCGGTAGCCGCGCTCGGCCGCGGCGAGCGCGCACCTCGTGAGGTCCTCCATCAGGATGCCGAAGCGGATGGCGTGCCCGTCGATGGACGTGTCGAGCGCGATCGCGACACCGCCGTCCGCGAACAGCTTCACCGGGCCGACGCGCACCTGCTCGTCGCCCTCACCCGTGATCGGCCCGTCGAGCCGCGCGCCGGCGTCGTTGCGGAGGATCGCGCTCGGGTGGGGCATCGCCAGCACCGAGATGGGCAGCGTGCCCGCGCGCGCCATCGACGCGTAGAGCGCCTCGGCTTCGGGCGCGCAGGCCGCGTCGTGGATCGCGGTGATGCCGTCGCGGAGCAGCACCCGCGCGCGGGCGGCCACGTGCTCCGCCCACCGGTCGGGGTCGGCGTACGCGTCGAACGACCGGGCGTGCGCCTCGCTCCACGCGCGCTCGACGAGCAGGCCGGACGGCTCGCCGTCTCCTCGGCGCGCGATCTCGCCGCCCGGCGGATCGGGCGTCGTGCGTCCCATCCCGAGCTCGGCGAGGGCCAAGCTGCTCACGACGCACTGGTGCAGCGAGAAGTGGGTGACGACGACGGGCCGGTCGACGCCCGCGGCATCGAGGTCGTCGCGCGTGGGCGTGTAGCCGTGGCCGTGCTCGTTCCACCCGTGGAGCCGCACCCACGGCGCATCCGGTTCGGCCGCCGCGTGCGCGCGCACCGCGGCGACGAGCACTTCGGGGCCATCGACCCCGCTGGCGTCACCCCAGCACGGCTGGAGCGCGGCCACAGAGAGGTGGTTGTGCGCGTCGATGAAGCCGGGCGCGAGCGTGTGCCCGCGGAGGTCGACGTGCGTGGCGCCGGGCCACGCGTCCGCGATACCGGCGTCACCGACGGCGGCGATGCGGCCGGCCTGCACGACGACCGTGTCGGCCCGCGGGGTGCCGGGATCCATCGTGCGCACGGGCCCGCCGCTGAAGATCCTGGTCGTGGTGGCGTCCGTGCCGGGACCATACGCGCTGCGTCCGCGCACGGCTACCGTCGAGGTGATGGCAGCGACGATCGAGCGCTTCACCGCCGACGCCGATCCCGATGCGGTGTTCGCCGGCCTCGAGGCCGCGGGCGCGGTCATCGTCGAGGACCTCTTGTCTCCCGACGTCGTCGCCCGGGTGAACGAGGAGGTCGAAGCGGCCGTCGACGCCGCCGACCCCGATGCGGAGCTCTTCAACCCGGTCCTCACGGCGTTCCACGGACCGCACACGAAGCAGGTCACGGGCGTCGCGGGGATCTCGCGCACGTTCGCGGTGGACGTCATGTGCCAGCCGCTCCTGCTCTCGGTGTGCGACCGGATGCTGCTCCCGTCGTGCGCGCGCTACCAGCTCAACCTCGGTCACCTGCTGTAGCGTGGTCCGGGCTCCGACGAGCAGTGGCTCCATCGCGACGAGGTCGTGTGGAGCGACGTGCCCATGCCCCACCCCGAGCTCCAGCTCGCGTCGGTGATCGCGTTCGTCGACTTCACCCGCGAGAACGGGGCCACCCGCGTCGTGCCGGGGAGCCACCGCTGGCCGAGCCGCTGGCGCTCCGCGGCGGAGCAGATGAGCGAGGCGCCGCCGGCGCCGGAGCAGATCGCGTACGC
>DATBSK010000049.1:0-6479 GCA_036559825.1 Acidimicrobiia bacterium
CTCGCCAACGGCCGCGAGCTCTCGGCGGTCGACATCCAGTCGGAGTACCTCACCCGCGCCCTCCGCTTCGCCAAGCGCCATGGCCTCCCGCCGCTCGAGCAGCGCGCGCTCGAGATGTGGGAGCACGTCATGACCCATCTCGAGAGCGACCCGCTCAAGCTGCGCACCGAGGTCGACTGGGTCGTGAAGCACCACCTGATCGAGGCGTACCGCGAGCGGCACGACCTGCCGCTCACGCACCCGCGGATCGCGCTCGTCGATCTCGCGTACCACGACGTCACGCGCTCCCGCTCGCTCTACTACCTCCTCGAGCGCCGGGGTCAGGTCGACCGCACCGCGACCGACGACGACATCGACACCGCGGTCACCACTCCTCCGCAGACGACACGGGCTCGCCTGCGCGGCGCGTTCATCAAGCGCGCCAAGGAGCGAAAGCGCGACTACACGGTCGACTGGGTCCACCTGAAGCTCAACGACCAGGCGCAACGCACGGTGCTCTGCAAGGACCCGTTCAAGGCGCGTGACGAGCGCGTCGAGCGGCTCATCGCCTCGCTCTGACCTGCGCTCGCCGCGAGCATGCCCTCGTTCCGCAGCGGGGTGGTCGTGCGGCTCCTCGAGGAGCGGTCGGGCCTGCAGCGGGTCGAGGTCGACTTCGGTGACGGTCCCGAGCGCGCATACGTGCTCCCGCAGCTGACGGGCACCGTCTCGACCGGCGACCGCGTCGTCGTGAACACGACCGCGGTCGAGCTCGGCCTCGGCACCGGCGGCTGGCACGTCGTGCACTGGAACCTCGACCGCGAGTCGTGGAGCGAGCGGGGACCCGGTCACATCATCAAGGGCCGCTACACCAGCCTGCAGGCCGATGTCGGGAGCGCCGAGGAGCACCTGTCACACCTCGCGGAGGTGGAGTCCATCGAGGGCATGCCGGTCGTGGCGGCAGCGCTGCACAGCCAGGTGCCCGCGGTCGCGGTCGCCGTGAAGGCGGCAGTGCCCGACGCGCGCGTCGTGTACGTCATGACCGACGGAGCCGGGCTGCCGCTCGCACTGTCGGACCTCGTCGCCGTGCTCCGCGACCGCAACCTCGTGGACTCGACCGTGACCTGCGGGCACGCGTTCGGGGGCGACTACGAGGCCGTGTCGATCTTCTCGGCGCTGGCGGTCGCGCGGCACGCGGCGCTCGCCGACGTCGCGATCGTCGCGATGGGGCCCGGCATCGTGGGCACGAACACGCGACTCGGGTTCAGCGGCATGGAGGTCGGACCGATCCTCGATGCCGCAGTCGCGCTGGGCGGTGTGCCCATCGCGGCGCTGCGCGCCTCGTTCGCGGACCCGCGCGAGCGGCACCTGGGTCTGTCGCATCACAGTGCCACCGCACTTCGCCTGGCGTGCCGCGAGCGGGTGCGCATCGCGCTGCCGTTGGTCGGTGGCGACGAGGAGGCGCGCCTGCGGGCCGACCTGGCAGTCGCGGGGCTCGACCGGCGCCACGACATCGTCGACGTCGACCCGCCCGACGTCCTGGGGCTCTTCGCGGCGCACGACCTGGACGTCGTCTCGATGGGGCGGCCCGCGGCTGACGATCCCATGCTCTTCGCGACCGCCGGTGCGGCCGGCGCGCTCGCCGTCCAGCACCTCGCGCCGCGGACCCGCCGGGAGGCGGACCGGTGAGCCAGCGTCTCGAGCGGCTCGTGAACCTGACCGCAACGTTGCTGGACACCCGCCGTCCGCTGACGCTCGACGAGCTGGCGGACCGCCTCGAGCCGTCGTACCCCGACGACAAGATCGCGCGCCGGCGCGCGTTCGAGCGCGACAAGGAGACCATGCGCGACCTCGGCATCCCGATCAGCGTCGAGTCGATCGACGCCTTCGGCGGTGAGGTCGGGTACTGCATCCACCCGGGCGACTACTACCTCCCCGAGCTCGACCTGACGACCGACGAGCGCGCCGCGTTGCACGTGGCGGTCAGCGCGGTCCGGCTCGAGGGAGCCGACGCGCGCGCCGGGCTGCGCAAGCTGGGAGGTCTCGAGGGCACGGGTGCGCCGCCGCTGGCGCAGCTCGAGGGGGCGCCGTTCCTCGCCGAGTGCTTCGACGCCGTCGCGCGGCACCGTCGTCTGACGTTCGGCTACCGCGGCGAGACCCGGACGCTCGAGCCGTACGGCATCGTCCACCGGTTCGGACACTGGTACGTGGTCGGTCACGACCTCGGCCGTGACGGACCGCGGGCGTTCCGTGTCGACCGGTTCGACGCCACGCCGGAGGCAGGGGAGCCGGGCGCCTTCGAGACGCCGGCGGGCACCGACCCGGCCGCGTTCGTGCGCGACGACCCGCTGGCATACGGCGATGCGGCGCCCGAGACGGCCACGGTGCTCGTCGCCGCGAGCCGCGCCCCGCTGGTCGTCGACGAGCTCGGCGAGGACGCTGTCATCGAGCGCCACGACGACGGCTCCGTGCTCGTGGAGCTCCACGTCGTCAACCGTGAGGCGTTCCGCACCTGGGTCCTCGGGCTCCTCGAGCACGCCGAGGTGGTCGCGCCCCCTGGGTTGCGCGCGGACCTCGTGGGATGGCTCGAGGCGGTCGAGGCCGCCAACGCGGGTGACGCGGCATGAGCCAGAGCACAGCCCTGCTCGGAGAGCGGGACGGCGGAGCGAAGGCGGCGTGGAGGTGAGCGCGCTTCCGGAGTCCGGCACGCGGCTGCAACGCGTGCTGGCGCTCGTGCCGTGGATCGCCGCGCATCCCGGCGTGACCCTCGACGAGCTGGCCGCCCGATTCGAGATCGATCGGGCCGAGCTCGAGGAGGACCTCGAGCTCCTTCCGATGTGCGGGCTCCCGCCCTACACGGCCGACCGGCTCATCGATCTCGTGGTCGCCGACGACGGCGCTGTGAGCATCCGCCTCGCCGAGTACTTCGAGCGCCCGCTCCGTCTCACTCCCGGCGAGGGTGTCGCCCTCCTCGCGGCGGGGCGCGCGCTCCTCGGGGTTCCGGGGTCGGACCCGGAGGGTCCACTCGGGACGGGCCTCGCCAAGCTCGAGCACGCGCTCGGTGCGACCGGCACGCTCGCGGTGCACGTCGCCGGTGCGGACCACCTGCAGCAGCTCCGCGACGCGGTCGAGGACGGGCGACAGGTCGAGATCGACTACTACTCGTCGGCGCGCGACGAGATGACGACCCGCGTCGTCGACCCGGTGCGCGTCTTCCACGCGCTCGGCGCGTGGTACCTCGCGGCGTGGTGTCACCGAGCGGTCGGCGACCGGCTCTTCCGCATCGACCGCGTCCGCGCCGTGCGCCCGACCGGCCGGGTCGTCGAGCAAGCGACGGCTCGGCCCGAGCGCGATGCCGAGCTCGTGTACCGCCCGGCCGGCGACGACCCGCGGGTGCAGCTGCGCCTCGACCGTGAGGCGGCCTGGGTGTTGGAGAGCATCCCGGTCGAGCACAGCCGCGCGCGGCGCGGCGGGAAGACGGACGTCACGCTCGCGGTGAGCGGGCCCGCGTTCCTCGAGCGGCTCGTGCTGTCGCTCGGGCCGCGGGCGACCGTGCTCGGCCCGGCCGACGCGAAGGCGGCGGTGGCGGACGCTGCCCGGCGCGTCCTCGCCCGGTACCACCCGGACGAGCCGTCCCGGCGACCCGAGGTCGATGCCGCCGGCATGGAAGTATGAGCGGTCGTGGAGTCCGACGAGTGACCGGCACCGGCCCGGACGGCGGCGTCCCTCCCGTCGCCGGCTCAGCAGCGGACACCACGGCCACCCTGTCGCCCGGTGCGGTCCGCGTCCCCGTCGCGGTGCCTCCTCCCGAGACGGTCGCCGCCAAGGGACGGAAGGTGAAGCCGCCGAAGCCGAAGAAGCCGGCGTGGCGTGTCGCACTCGAGTGGGTCGTCCTCATCGCGGTCGCCCTCGGCATCGCGCTCCTCATCAAGAGCTTCCTCTTCCAGGCGTTCTACATCCCGTCGGAGTCGATGAAGCCAACGCTGAACGTCGGCGATCGTGTGCTCGTCAACAAGCTCTCGTACGACCTGCACGACGTGAACCGCGGCGACATCGTGGTGTTCGAGGCGCCACCGCGGGCCCAGAGCGGCGGCATCGAGGATCTGGTGAAGCGGGTCATCGGCCGCCCTGGCGAGACCGTCACCGCCGACGACAGCGGGACCGTGCTCATCGACGGACGGCCGCTGCACGAGCCGTACCTGCCGACCGGGACGGTGAGCCGCTTCAACGACGTCCCGCCCGGCTGTGGCACGCCGTCGAACGGTCAGGCGGGCTGCGTGGTGCCGCCAGGGCACGTGTTCATGATGGGTGACAACCGCGAGGCCTCCAAGGACTCGCGCGTCTTCGGGCCCATCGACGAGGAGACGATCGTCGGGCGGGTCTTCGTGCGCATCTGGCCGCTGTCCGATCTCGGGTTCCTGTGACGGGCTCGGTGTAGCTCCTAGCGACCGGCGCTCCACTCGGCAACGGTCGACACGAGGCGGTCGACGTGGTCGGAGTACAGACCGTCGATGCCGGCGTCGAGCATGGCGCGGATGTGGCGCACCTCCTGGGTGTCCCATGCGAACGCGCGCACCTCGAACCGGTGGAACAGCTCGACGAGGCCGCGCGTCCACTCGCTGTGATGGAGGTTCATCGCGTCGATGCCGTGCGCCGCGAGATCGGCTGCATGACGTTCGACCGAGTCGCGGATGCGATGACGGCTCGTCGAGTGGACGAGCCGAACGTCGCCGGCGAGCTCACGGAGGGCACGCAGCGCGCGTCGTGACGGACTGCACAGCCAGAGCCGACCCGGGTCACCGTCGGCTCGTGCCACGTCGAGCACGCGTGCGCCGACACTCTCGTCCTTGAGGTCGATCGACAGCTCGTAGTCAGCACCGAGGCGCCCGTAGAGCTCCGCGAGCCGGGGGACGTCGTGGCGTGCGAGCTCGTCGCTCGGCGTCACCGGCACCCGCAGCCGGCGGCGGACGACGCCGGCACGCCGCACGGTGACCACGGGGTCGTGGACGAGGACGACCTCCCCGTCGCCGGCGGTCCAGGCGTCCGTCTCGAGCCCGTCGACCCCCGCCTCGAGGGCGTGCCGGAACGCCGCGAGGGTGTTCTCGGGCTGGTGGGCGCGGGCGCCCCGGTGGGCGAAGGTGATGGGCGGCACGGCCTGAGGACGGGGATCCGGGGCCGTCATTGTGTCTCAAGGGGGCCCCGGAGCGGGCCGAAATCAAGACCGTGACGAGCATCAAGGCGGAATGCCCCCGCTGCGGGGCCGTGCGGCTGGGACCCGACGACATCACCGTCCGGGTCTGCCTCGACGACGGGGCCGGCGCCTACCGGTTCCGCTGCCCGACGTGCTCGACCGCGGCGATCCACGAGGCGAGCCCGGCGATCTGCGCTCTCCTCCGTGATGCCGGGTGCAGCGAGGAGGTCTGGCGGCTCCCGGCGGAGCTCGAGGAGCGCCCCGACGACCCCGCGCCCGCGTTCACGAACGACGACCTGCTCGACTTCCACCTGCTCCTGCAAGGCGACGACTGGGCGAGCTCGCTCAGGAGCTGATCCCTCCGCCGGGGACCGGCATCGGTACGATGCCGCGCACGGGTTCGTGAGTCCGAAGGGAGACCCGTGTCGCTCGGCCCGGCCGAGATCCTCGTCATCCTCGTCGTCGCGCTCCTCGTGTTCGGTCCCCACCGACTGCCCGAGGTCGGACGGCAGGTCGGGCGCACGGTGCGCGAGTTCCGCCGGTGGCAGCAGACCATGCGCCGTGACCTCGACGAGGTGTTCGGTCACGACGACGTGAGCGACGAGTCGCACGCCGCCGAGCCGGCGCCGACGCTGCCGCCCAAGACCGAGGACACGACGGAGATCGATCCCAGCGCGCGACCGGAGCGCGGCGAGAGCTGACACGCACGGTGCCCGCACGCGATCCCGAAGGCCGGATGACGGTCGTCGAGCACCTTGCGGAGCTCCGACGCCGCCTCATCATCTGTCTGGTGGCGGTCGCGGGCGCGGCTGCGTTCTGCTACTGGTTCGCGCCGGAGATCATCCGGTTCTTCCTGCAGTTCTACCGCGATGCGACGGACGGGCAGCGGAACGCCTTCATCTTCATCGGTCCGCTCGACGCGTTCGTCACGAGGCTGAAGATCGCCACCTACGGCGGCATCGTGCTGGCGATGCCGATCTGGCTCTGGGAGCTGTGGCGGTTCGTCACGCCGGGGCTCAATCCTCGGGAGAAGCGGTATGCGGTCCCGTTCCTGATCGCGTCCTTGATCCTGTTCGCGATCGGCGCGGGCGTCGCGCTGCTGACCCTTCCCCAGGCGCTCGACTTCCTGCTCAACGCGGGGGGTGAGCAGCTGCAGCCGCTGCTCACCGCCGACAAGTACATCGGCCTGGTCTCGCTCATGATCCTGGCGTTCGGGATCGCGTTCGAGTTCCCAGTGCTGCTGGTGTGCCTCCTCATCGCCCGCGTGATCAGCACCGGGCAGCTGTCGCACTTCCGGCGCTGGGCGATCGTG
>DATBSK010000050.1:0-5467 GCA_036559825.1 Acidimicrobiia bacterium
GTGCCGCTATGGCGGCACGGATCGACCAAACAGGGGTCCGAGCACGACCGCCGCCAGCTCCTCGAGCTGGTCCGCGGACCCGCCGCCGAGCGCCTGGAGCGTGAGCAGCCGCTTGTAGAAGAGGTGGATGTCGTGCTCCCAGGTGAAGCCGATGCCGCCGTGCACCTGCACCGCCGAGCCCCCCACCTGGGCGAGCTCGCCACCCGCGAACGCGAGCGCCATCGTCGCCGCGCGATGCCGTTCCGCGGGGGGCGCCGCGTCCGCGGCCCAGCACGCGTAGTAGCCCGCCGCCCGGGCGAGCTCGACGGAGCGCAGCATGTCGGCACACAGGTGCTGGATCGCCTGGAACGACCCGATGAGCGCGTCGAACTGCCGCCGCTCCTTGGCGTACTCGACCGAGATCTCGAGCGCGCGCTCGGCCGTGCCGACGCCGTCCACGACGGCCGCCGCCGCGACGCGGTCCACGGTCGCCGCGACCGCCTCCGTCCCGTCCCCGTCGCCGAGCCGCCGCGCCGGAGCCTGTTCGAGCACGAGGGTTCCCTCCGGACGCGTGCCGTCCACCGTCGCCGCCGGCACGACTCGCACGCCGGGTCCGCCCGTCGAGACCGCGAACATCGCCAGGGTGCCGTCGGGCTCCAGTGCGGACGCGAGCACGACGTCGGCGACCGCGAGATCGGGCACATGGACCTTCTTCCCGTCGAGGCGCCATCCGTCGTCCGCTCGAGTCGCGCGACTGCCCGGTGCACGCCATGCGGCGCGCGTGCCACCTTCAAGCAGCGCGACGGTGCCGACGGTCGTTCCTGCCGCGATCCCTGGCAGCAGGGCGGCATGGTCGGCGGGACGACCTGCCAGCATGACGATGCTCGCCGCCGCGATCGCCGACGATGCGTACGGGCCGGGGTACAGCGCCCGTCCGAGCTCCTCGAGCACGACCGCGGCGTCGACCATGCCGCCACCCGCACCGCCGCATGCGGCCGGCACCATCAGCCCTGTCACCCCGAGGTCGCACAGCCCGCGCCACACTTCGTCGGTCTCGCTCGGCGTGGACCCGTACTGCGCGCGCACCCACGCCAGCGGAGCCCGCGCCGCGAGGAAGCCGGCGACGCTCTCGCGCAGCTGCTCCTGCTCGTCGGAGAACTCGAAGTCCATCAGTACTCGCTCGTTCGCTCGCCGCCGGGATACCCGGCGGCGTCCTTCGGAACGCTCACTCGCTGGCGAGCACCCTCGCTCCGCTCGGTGCCGCGCGCGGCTCGGTGTCGCTGCAGCGTCGGTGAGGCTAACGAGTACCGTTCGGATCGTGCGGCTCTCGTACGGCGAGGCGGAGGAGCGGTTGCGCGCCGAGCTCGTCGCGTGGCTCGACGCGCACGCCCCCGCGCCCGAGCTGCTCGCCCGGCCGAAGCGATCGAGCGCGGACCTCCAGGAGTGGGCGCGCGCGTGGCAGCGCGAGCTCTTCGACGCGGGATGGCTCGTTCCCGGATGGCCTCCCGAGCTCGGCGGCCGGAACGCGTCGCCCTCCGAGCAGATGATCTACTTCGAGGAGATGAAGCGGCGCGAGATCCCGCGCAGCCTCAACCCGCAGGGCCTCGGGATCATCGCGCCGAGCCTGCGCGATGCCGGAACGCCCGAGCAACGCGACCGCTGGTTGGTGCCCACGTTGCGGGCGGAGATCGCATGGTGCCTCGGGATGAGCGAACCCGGATCCGGCAGCGACCTCGCGAGCCTCTCCACGCGCGCGGTGCTCGACGGCGACCACTTCGTCGTGAACGGCCAGAAGGTCTGGACGTCCGGTGCGCATCACGCCGATTGGTGCATGTGCTTCGTGCGCACCGATCCCGACGTGCCGAAGCACAAGGGCATCAGCGTCCTCATCATCGACATGCGCACGCCCGGCGTCGAGGCGCGGCCGTTCCCCGAGCTCTCGGATCCCCAGTACCTCGACTTCAACGAGGTCTTCTTCACCGACGTCGTCGTCCCCCCAGAGCACCTCCTCGGTGAGCTGAACCAGGGTTGGGCCCTCACGCAGATGTCGCTCGGCCACGAGCGCGCCATGATGTGGATCGACTACGCGTACGACGTGCAGCGTGCGCTCCGCGCGTTCGTCGCGCTGGGGTCGGAGCCCGGCCCGAACGGCCGGCCGCGGCGCGAGGACCCGCGCTTTCGCCACGAGGTCGCCGGCTTCCACGTGGACGCCGAGGCGCTGATGCTGATGGGGTACCGCGGCTTCTCGAAGTTCATGCGCGGTCGGGCTGCACCGGAGCACTCGCTGCTCAAGCTCTACGGCAGCGAGACGCTCCAGCGTCTGCTGCTCGCAGGTGCCGAGACGCAGGGCGTCGACATGCTCGACGAGGCGAACTACGGGCCGAAGATGTGGCGCGACGGCGCGTGGGCCACGCAGTACCTGCGCTCGTTCTCGGGCACGATCCCGGGCGGGACGAGCGAGATCCAGCGAAACATCATCGCCGAGCGCGTCCTCGGTCTCCCGCGCTCGTGACGCGAGGTCCCCTGCAGAAGGAGAGGTGCCGATGAGTGGATCCGAGCCGTCGCGCGAGCTGTCCGCGGCCGAGATCGAGCGCATGCGCACACCGTTGTGGGAGCAGGCGAAGGACGCGATCGGACGCGGAGACACCGACGAGGCCGTGGCGCTCATCGACCGCGCCGTCGCACAATGGGCCGGGCTGAAGGACTACTCGATCAACTGGATCACCTCGCTGCTGACGTTCATCGGCGAGGAGCTCGGCGAGGACGCGGTCGAGCGCGCGCTGCGGAAGACGGGCGAGGAGTTCGTCCGCCCTCGGCGCGACGTGGGCGCGCCCTGGGCGTCGCTCCCGGCGGCGGCGCGGGCGAAGGTCATCGCCCGGGCGATGCTCGGGAACATGGGCGAGGTCGACGTCGAGGAGGACGACGAGAAGATCACCCTCAGCTTCCGCTGCGGCAGTGGGGGCAAGCTGATCGACGACGGCCGCTACGAGGGCGACCACCCGTACCTGCGCCTCCGTGAGCGTGGTGGCCGGACGTTCATGCGCGACGAGCTCTGGGTGTACTGCGCGCACTGCTCGGTCAACAACGAGATCCAGCCCATCGAGTGGGGGGAGACGCCGACGAGCGTCGAGTACCCGCCCGAGCGCCCCGGCGAGCGTTGCGTGCACCACCTCTACAAGGACCCGGCGGCGCTCCCCGCCGAGGTCTACGAACGCGTCGGCAAGGCGCCGCCCGAGTCCTGATGGAGACGTCAGCGCGGCGGCGCCTCGTCGACGAGGCGCTCGTCGTGGCCGGGGGGTCGCTCGCGGCGTCGGTCGCGTTCACGTGGCCGCTGGTGCTGCACCTCCAGTCGCGGGCCCGCGACCTCATCGACACCCTGTTCCAGGCGTGGACCATCGACTGGGTCCAGCACGCCGTGACGTCCGGCGTGAACCCCTACGACGCGAACATCTACTCGCCCGAGAAGACGACGCTCGCCTTCTCCGACACGCTCTTCGGTGTCGCGATCCCGACGCTCCCGCTGCGCTGGCTCGGCATGACACCGATCGGCGTGCTCAACACGACGCTCATCCTCGGGTTCGCCGCGTCGGCCGCGGCCGCGTACCTGTTCGCGCGGCTCGTCACCGGCTCGCGGCTCGCCGCGACGGTCACCGGGGCTGCGTACGCGTTCGGTCCGTTCGGCGCGCTCGCGACGCGGCACGTGCACGTCGCCGTGCGACCGGGGGTGCCGCTGGCCGCGGCAGCAGCGTGGTGGCTCGCGGAGCGCGCCCGCGCGGCGAGCCCCGGCGCGGGATGGCGTCCGCTCCTCGCCCCTGCGATCTCCCTCCTCGCCGTCGTCGCGTGGCAGGGGACGGTGTCGTTCTATCCGGCGACGTACGCCGTCGTCACCGCGGTGGTGGTCCTCGTGGTGCGATGGCGGTCGCTCGGCCGGTCAGGGCTCGTCGCCGCGGCCGGAGCGCTCGCGGCGTCCGCCGCTGTGCTGGCGCTGCTCGCGATCCCGAACCTCGAGGTGTCGGCGCGCGACCCGAGCTACCACTTCAGCCTCGAGAGCTTCGGGCCACTCGGTGCGAACTTCACGCACACCGAGCCCGGCGTCGTGGTCTGGGGCCCGGTGTTGGGACTCGGCGACACCGACACGATGCGCAACGCGGTGTTCCCGGGGCTCGTCCTGCTCGGACTGGCCAGCGTGGGCACGGTCGCGGGGTGGCGGGCGCGCGGCCGCTTCCGGTCGATCACCGTCCTGGGCGTGGCGCTCGTCGCCGTCGGCGCGGTGCTGGCCGTGGGGACGGCCGCGACGGGGTGGCGGCGCTACGCGCCCTACCGGCTGCTCTATGAGATCGGCCCTCCGTTCGACGCGCTGCGCGCGACCGCCCGCGCCTGGATGATCGGGCTGCTGGGGCTCGGGTTGGTCGCTGGGCTCGGCGCTCGCGCCGTGGCCCAGTGGGCGTGCGCGCGCGCCGGTGCACGCGCGCACACGGAGCGAGCGTCGCGGAGCCGGGTACCCCGGCCGAGCAGCGAGCGACCCATCAAGGCGGTGCCGGTGATCGTCGGCGTCGTCGTCGTCGTGCTCGTGCTCCTCGAAGGCTTCGACCCGTGGTTCGACCGTCCGACGGCCCGCGTCCCGCCGGTCGACACCGCACTCACGAGGCTCGAGCCCGGCGGGGTCGTGTACCTGCCGATGAACGTCTCGGACCAGGTCGACATCGGCTACTTCGCGCAGCCGCGCAACCTCTACGGCGCGACCGCGCACCACCGGCGGACACCGAACGGATACGCGGGGTACCTGCCGGCGTCGTACCTCGACAACTCGCGACGGCTGCGGAGCCTCCCGGACGACCGGTCGCTCGCACTGCTGCGCCGGCTCCGTGTGCGCTACGTCGTCGTGCACCCGAACGTCGACTCGACGCCATGGGCCGCGCTGCGGTCACCGGGTGCCGCCGCGCCGCTGCACCTCGTCGGGCGCTACGGCCGCGATCTCCTCTACGAGGTCCCGAATGGAGGGTGAGTGGTAGAACGCGATGTGGCCGCTCCGGCGTCGACCCGTCGCACGCCCCGGTTCGGGACCCTCCTCCTCATGATCGTGGTCGGCGCGCTCGGGTTGCGGATCGGGTACGTCGCCGCGATCAAGGACCGGCCCGACGGCTTCTACGACGCGATCTACTACCAGCTGCAGTCCGAGGGTCTCGCGAACGGCGAGGGATTCTCGATCCTGCGCCGCCACCAGCCGAACGCCGACCACCCGCCGATGACTGCGCTCGTGCTGGCGCCGGCGTCGTGGGCGTTCGGGCTGTCGGAGGACGAGCTTCCGCAGCGCCTCACGATGGCACTGCTCGGCGCGGGCGTCGTCGGTCTCGTCGGACTCGCCGGGAACCGGGTGGCCGGTCGCCGCGTCGGGCTCGTCGCCGCGGGGGTCGCGGCCGTATACCCGAACTTCTTCATGAACGACGGGATCCTCATGGCCGAGACGCTCGCGGCCGGGTGCGTCGCC
>DATBSK010000051.1:0-2371 GCA_036559825.1 Acidimicrobiia bacterium
GCATGCGAGCGGACACGGCGGATGCGCTCGACGCCATGCTGCGCACGCGCGGCGTCCAGCTCGTGGTCGACGGCTACAACGTCTCGATGGCCGGATGGCACGGCGACGAGCCCTCCGTGCAGCGGGACCGGCTGCTCGGCGCGCTCGAGCGGCTCCACTTGCGCCTGCGCGCCGATGTCACCGTGGTCTTCGACGGCGCCGACGTCGAGCGCACGCCGACCCCGCGTCGCTCGGGAGTGCGGGTGATCTTCACCGCCGCGGGCGAGGATGCGGACCCTGTGGTGATCCGCGAGGTCGAGCGCCTGCCGGCGTCGACGCCGGCGATCGTTGCGTCGTCGGATCGGTGGGTGCGCGAGCACGCCGAAGCGTCCGGCGCGACCGTCGTGCCCGCGGACTCCCTGCTCGAGGTCCTGCGCCGGTAGCTACGCGCAGCCGTCGGGCGCGCAGACGAGCTGATCCGCGTCGGCGAGCACCGTGTAGACCTCCCAGCGCGCGTCGTCGGGACCCTCGACCCAGATCTTGTCCTGCACCGCGTAGCAGCAGGTGCCGTTGTCCTCGACGGGCGCGAGGCCGTCACGCGCGACGCGGCGTTGCGTGGCGGCGACCTCGTCGGTCGTCTCGACCTCGACGCCGAGGTGGTTCAGCCGCTCCGGCGCGTCCGGGGCCTCGAAGAGCACGAGCTTGAGCGGCGGGTCGGCGACGGCGAAGTTCGCGTAGCCCGGGCGACGCTTGGCCGGCGGCGTCGCGAAGAGGCGGGAGTAGAAGTCGACCGCGGCGTCGAGGTCGGCGACGTTGAGTGCGAGCTGGACGCGGGACATGTTCGGCTCCTGTTCACCGGCTATGCATTGACGACTGTCGATACAACCAGATAGATTGACAGATGTCAATACGTGCCCGGTTCCGGGAGGCGAGATGCCCGAGATCACTGCCTGCTGCGCCCCGGTCCTGAGCGCGCCCCTGGGCGAGGACGAGGCCGAGGAGCTCGCGGGCGCGTTCAAGGTCCTGGCCGACCCGGCTCGGCTGCGGCTCCTGAGCCTCGTGGCGAACGCGCCGTCCGGCGAGGTGTGCGCGTGCGACCTCGTCGCGCCGCTGGGGCGCAGCCAGCCGACCGTGAGCCATCACCTCTCCGCGCTCGTCGACTCCGGGCTGCTCCGGCGCGAGCGGCGCGGGAAGTGGGCGTGGTACTCGGTCGACCCCGATCGTCTCGGCATCCTGTGCCGCGCGCTCGGCCCCGTGGTCTCCTGTTGACGTCGGGAGTCGCGCGCCGGCTGCTGGCAGAGTCCCTCGGCACCGCGTTCCTGCTCGCGGCGGTCGTCGGTTCCGGGATCGCGGCGCAGCGGCTCTCTCCCGGCGACGCCGGCCTCCAGCTGCTCGAGAATGCCGTCGCGACCGGCGCAGCGTTGGTCGCGATCATCGCGACCTTCCGTCATGTGTCGGGGGCGCACCTGAACCCGCTCGTCACCCTCGTCGACCGGCATCTCGGCAACCTGTCCTGGCGCGAGGCGACGAGCTACTGCGGAGCGCAGGTCGTCGGTGCCATCGTCGGAGTCGCGGTCGCCAACGCGATGTTCGAGCTCCCTCCACTCCAGATCTCGGCGGAGGTGCGCGACGGAGCAGGTCTGCTCGCGGGCGAGGTGGTCGCGACCCTCGGGCTGCTCCTCGTCGTGTTCGGGCTGGCGCGATCCGGGCGAACGTCGGCGACCCCGTTCGCCGTCGGCGCGTTCATCACCGCGGCGTACTTCTTCACGTCGTCGACCGGGTTCGCCAATCCCGCCGTCACGACCGCGCGCATGCTCACGGACACGTTCGCGGGCATCGCACCAGCATCTGCCCCTGCGTTCATCGCCGCGGAGGCGGTCGGGGCGGTCATCGCGCTCGTGGTCGTCAGGTCACTGTGGCCAGGCGCGGCGGCGCGCGCGCCCGAGGGCATCGCCCCGCAGGAGGTGGCGGCCTGATGGTCGATCGCCCGAGCGTGCTGTTCGTGTGCACCCACAATGCGGGACGGAGCCAGATGGCGGCAGCGCTGCTGGCTCGAGCAGCCGGCGGGAACGTGGACGTGCGATCCGCGGGCAGTCGGCCGGCGAAGGAGCTGAACCCTGCCGTCGTCGAGGCGATGCGCGAGGTCGGCATCGACATCACCGGCGAGGTGCCGAAGCGGCTGACCGACGCGGCCGTCGAGGCGGCCGACGTGGTGATCACGATGGGGTGCGGCGACGCGTGCCCGGTCCATCCCGGCCGGCGATACCTCGACTGGGACCTCGAGGACCCGGCGGGCAAGAGCCTCGAGCAGGTCCGCCCGATCCGCGACGAGATCGAGCGCCGGGTCGACGCTCTCCTCGGCGAGCTCGTCCCGTCGTGAGCCCAGGCATCG
>DATBSK010000052.1:0-6843 GCA_036559825.1 Acidimicrobiia bacterium
AAGGCGACGACCGACGACTGACGGTCGAAGCCGATCATGCCCATGACCATGGAGCCGAAGCCGTAGGCCTTGCGCAACGTCACCTGGAGCTTCGGTGACGTCGCCACCGTCTGCGCCGCGAACATCCGCGCGCCGCTGCGCAGGATGCCGCGCCGCTCGGACGCGCTGCCGGGCAGGACACCGGGGTTGTCGGCGAGGAACAGCAGCGGGAGGTGGAACGAGTCGGCGACGGTGATGAAGTGCGCGGACTTGTCGGCACCGTCGACGTCGATCGAGCCGGCGATCACCCGCGGTTGGTTCGCGATCACCGCGACCGGATGCCCCCCGAGGCGAGCCAGCGCGCACACCATCGAGCGCCCGAACCGGGGTTGCACCTCGAACGTCGACGACTCGTCGAAGACGGCGTCGACGACGGCCCGCATGTCATAGGTCTTGCGCGCGTTCCTCGGCACGATGTCGACCATCTCGGGCACGAGCCGAGGCTCGACGTCGTGGCCGTCGAGCCGGTCCGGCGGGTACGACCACGCCGACGAGGGGAAGTACCCGAGATAGGCACGAACGAGGTCGAGCGCGGCGCGATCGTCGGCCGCCGTGTTGTGGATCAACCCGCTCGCCACCGCGACCGATGGGCCGCCGAGGTCCTCCTTGGTGATCGTCTCCCCCATCGACTCGAGCACGACGGGCGGGCCGGCCGTGAAGATCGTCGCGTGCTCGGCCATCACGGCGAAGTCGGACATGGGCGCGACCAACGCTCCGTGGCCGGCGGACGCGCCGAGCACGGCGGTGACGAGCGGGACGCGCCCCGAGCACTGCGCTTGCGCGAGCAGGTCTGTCGGGCTCCGCGCGTGGCCGCGCGAGTCGGCGCGGTACCCGGCTCCCTCGAGCATCATCACCAGCGGCACCCGGTCGAGCACGGCGAGCTCCGCGACGCGGAAGCGCTTGGAGTTCGACGCTTGGCTGATCGTGCCTGCCTTGACGGTGAAGTCCTCGGCGGCGACGAGCACCGGCCGGCCGTCGATCCGACCCGATCCCGTCACGATCGCGTCCGCGGGCGCCTCCGAGCCGCCGACGAGCGTGCCCAGCTCCTGGAACGATCCGGGATCCAGGAGGTGGTCGATGCGGGCACGAGCATCGAGCTTGCCCGCGGCGCGGTGCTTCGCGAGGCGCTCGTCGCCGCCCATCGCGCGCGCAGCCGTCCGACGGTCACCGAGATCGGCGAGCGTCTGCTCCCACTCGTCGGCGCCCCCACGGTCAGCCACGCCTCATCCTCCAGATGCGGCTGCGGCCTCGCGGAAGCGCGTCGTTCGGTGCACCGGGTCCCGGTCGATCTTCGGGATGACGTGCTCGCCCATGAGGCGGATCGTGCGCAGCGTCTCCTCGAGCGGAGCGGGTCCGATGCCGAAGACCAGCTGATCGGCGCCGGCGGCCTCCCAGTCCCGGCACGCCTTCAGCGCGTCGTCCGGCGTCCCGAGCACCATGCCGGGCGCGCCCAGCGCGAGCCGCGCGGTCTCGAGATCCGGGTCCGGGATCAGCTCGGGCCAGCTCGGGATCTCGGGCGGGTGCGGGAAGGTGTCGTGGTACCGGTACACGTTGCTGCTCAGGTACATCGGCCGTGAGTCGACGAACGATCGCAGCGCCTCCTCCGCGTCCTCGGCGACGTACGCAGCCGACGTCACCATGACGTTGTCGTTGACGAAGGCACCGATCGGATCCGCGTTCGGGATCGCGCGCTTGTACGCCTCGAGCACCGGCGCGAGCTCGTCGATCGTGCCGACGGAGAACCCGAGCACTCCCAAGCCCCGCCGCGCCGCCATCTCGTAGCTCGTCGTGTTGCCCGCCGCGTACCACATGGGCGGGTGCGGCTTGACGTACGGCTTCGGCAGGATCTTGCGCGGCGGCAGCGACCAGTACTTGCCCTCGTAGCCCTCGTAGGTGTCCTGCAGCCACATCTTCGGGAACTCGGCGATCACGTCCTCCCAGATCTCCTTCGTCTGGGACGTGTCGGTGACGCCTTCGCGGTGCAGGAAGCCGAGGATCTCGTGGCTCCCGGCGCCGCGCCCCGTGCCGAACTCGAAGCGCCCCTCGCTGAGGTGGTCGAGCATCGCGACCCGCTCCGCGACCTTCACCGGGTGGTTCACCTGCGGCAAGGGATTGAAGATCCCCGCGCCGATGTGGATGCGCGTCGTCGCGTGCGCGAGATATCCGGAGAGCACGTCGTTCGCGGAGAGGTGCGAGTACTCGTCGAGGAAGTGGTGCTCCGTCAACCAGACGTACTTGAAGCCCGCCTCGTCCGCGGCCTGCACCGCGGCGATCTCGTCCAGGAACACCTGATGCTCGGCATCGGGGTTCCCTTCGCGGCGGAAACCCGGGTTGTAGCCCTGGACGAAGAGACCGAACTCCATGCGTACTTCCTAGCCGTCCTCGGCGGCACGCACGAGCGGCAGGTGGAACCCGGGCTCGACCTCCGTGATGACGACGGTGATGGGCAGCCCCACGGCGACGTCGTCCGGGTCACGATCGACCACGTTGCTCACGAGGAAGACGCCTTCCTCGAGCCGTACGACGACAGCGCCGTAGGGCGTCCGCGACGCGAACGCCGGGAGCGTCGGCGGATGGATCACCGTGCGCGCCCACACCTCGCCCCGACCCGACGCCGCAACCCACTCGACCGCGGTCGATCCGCAGGCGGCACAGAGCGAGCGGGGCGGATGGCGATGCGCGCCGCAGTCAACGCAGCGCTGGATGCGCAGCTCGCCCGAGGCGACGTACGACCAGAAGCGACCGTCGTCCGCACCGATCGGGTCGGGTCGTGGGTGCCCGGCGCTCACCGGTCGACCCCCAGCAGGACTGCACCGGAGGGATCGCTGATTGCGCCGCAGATGAAGGCGACCTCGGCGTCCGCGACCTGGTTCACGGCGCTTCCCCGCAGCTGACGGACCGCCTCGGGCAGGTGGTTGACCCCGTGGATGAACGCCTCGCCGTTCGATCCCCCGTGCGTGTTCACGGGAAGTGCGCCGTCGGGCCAGCGCGTGGCGCCGCTCTCGATGAAGGGCCCGCCGGCACCGAGCTCGCAGAAGCCGTACTGCTCGAGCGCCAGCGGCACCGCGACCGTGAACGGGTCGACGATCAGCGCGACGTCGACGTCCGCCGGGCGGATGCCCGCCTGCGTGAACAGGCGCCGACCCGCGGTGACCGCACCGCCGTCTCGCTCACCGAACGCAGCGGTCGTCGCGAAGAAGTCGCACGGCTGTGTGTGGATCGGGGCCCCGTACTGCACCTGGGAGAGCACAGGGACGGCCGGCTGCCGGAGGTCGCGCGCGCGGGCGAGCGAGGTGACGATCACGGCCGCCGCGCCGTCGTTCTCGAGCGAGCAGTCGAACAGCCGGATCGGATCGGCGATGGGACGCGACGCACGCCAGTCGTCGAGCGTGATCGGCGAGCGCATGATCGCGTCCGGGTTGCGGCTCGCATGGAACCGTTGAGCGACGGCTTGCATCCCGAAGTGCTCGGCGCGGGTGCCGTACACGTGCATGTGCCGGCTGGCGATGAGCGCGAACTCGTGCGCAGGCGACGCGACGCCGAACGGATGCTCCCACTGGAGGGCGCCGCGCAACCGATCGCCTGCCTTCGCCCACGGCCGGCCGCCCTGGTTCGGGTCACTTCCATACGAAGCCGACTTCGATCGATTCCGTGATCGGAACGCCACGACGCACTCCGCTGCACCCTGGTCGACCGCGAGGGCAGCGAGTCCGAGGATCGACGCGCCGCCGCCGCCGCCGGACGGGGTGCGTGCCATCAGGCGCAGCTCCGGGATGCCGAGTGCGGTCATGAGGTCGACTTCGGCAACCTGCTCGATGTGGTAGCTGACGACGCCGTCGATCGCCGCGACCGTCAGACCCGCGTCGTCACACGCGGCACGGATGGCGTCGCACGCGAGGTCGAGCTCGGTGCGCGCCATGTCCTTCGCGTACGCGGTCTGGCCGATCCCTACCACTGCGGCCCGCATCGAGCCGTTCATAGCAGTTCGGTCGACCGATGGAACGCGATGAGCGCCGAAGCGGCTACGGCCGCGTGAGCGACTCGGCGATGCTCGCGCCCCACTCGTCGAACGTCGCCGGCAGCGCCCCGATCGGCGCGGTCGGCGTCACCTCCATGACCGAGTACTGGCATCCACTCGGGAGCGTGACCGCGGTGACCACGGCATCAGCGACGTCCTCCGGCACCATCAGCCCTGTGTGACGCAGCAGGTTCAAGCGGAACCACCGCTGATTGGCGTCGAGCGCGCGCCCCGTCTCCATCTCGCGAGTGGCGAAGTCGGTGCCGAGGGTCTCCCCGCACCGCAGGTTCAGCACCCGGATGCCCGAACCCTCGAGCTCGAGCCGCAGCGTCCGGACCGCGTGCTCGACCCCTGCGCTGGCTGATGCGTAGGGGAGGTGGAGCGGCCACGGTGTGGCAGCGGCGAGCGACGTCATGAAGAGGATGTCCCCGCCGCGCCCGTCCCATCGCATCGCCTGGATGCCTCGGCGCGCCATGAAGAGCGAGCCGGTGAGCTTGGTCGCGATCTCGGCCGCGATCTCGGCCGGTGAGAAGTCGTCGAGCGGGCCGTAGCGCGCCATCGCGGCGTTGTTGACGACCGCGGTGACGGTTCCGAACTCGGACTCGACGTCGGTGAAGAACTGCTCCACGGCATCGCCATCGGTGACGTCGAGCGCATGAGGGAGGGCCGTGCCACCCGCCGTCTCGATCAGCCGTGCGGTCTCGGCGAGCTTGTCGACACGCCGACCGCCGACGGCGACGCGCCAGCCGAGCGCTGCGAACTTCACGGCGATCGCCTGGCCGATGCCGGTGCCCGCGCCGGTGACCGCGACCACGCGGTCGTGCTTCCGATCCAGCTCTGCGGTCACGGGAGTGCTCCTGTCTCGGGTTGCGCTGATCGCGGGACGTCGCGAAACGCGACCTCGCGGTCCAGCGCCCGCTCGCGTGGCATGCCGAGGACCCGCTCGCTGATCACGTTCCGCGCCATCTCGGTGGTGCCGCCCGCGATCGTCGCCACATGCGACATCAAGTAGTCGATCCCGACGTGCGTGGCGTCACCGTCGTCGTCGTTCCACGCCACGCCCGCGTCCCCGGCGAGCTCCAACGCGATGGTCCTCGTGCGCACCGAGGCGACGCCGTGGAACAGGCGGCCGATCGCGGCCGCCTGGTCGGTCATCTTCCCGGTCGCCATCGCCTCGGCCAACCGCTTCGACAGCTCCCGCCCGACCAGCTCGAGCATCGCGACCTCGCCGACGAGGTCTCGGACGACCGGATCGTCGCGATGCGCGCGTCCGAGCGGCAGGTCCCCGCCGGGCCGCGCCGCGCCGGAGCCGGCGGGCGCCGTGTAATAGGAGGAGCTCGGGCCGAGGCGTTCGTGCAGCATCCAGCCGATGCCGACGGTCCAGCCGTCGTCGACGTCCCCGATCCGGTAGGCGTCGGGGATGCGGACGTCGGTGAAGAACTCCTGACAGAACTCGCGGGACCCGCTCAACAGCTCGATGCGATGCACGTCGAGGCCGGGGACGGCGATCGGGACCATGAACACGGTGAGGCCCCGATGCTTGGGGACATCCCAGTTCGTCCGCGCGAGGCAGAGGCCCCAATGCGACCACCAGGCGCCCGACGTCCAGATCTTCGATCCGTTGAGCACCCACTCGTCGCCGTCGCGCACCGCTGTCGTGACCGCGCCGGCCACGTCGGAGCCGCCTCCCGGCTCGGAGAGGAACTGCACCCAGATCTCGTCACCGCGGAGGATGGCCGGGAGGTGCCGGCCCTTCTGCTCCTCGGTCCCGAACTCGAGGATCACGGCCCCGCACTGCGAGATCGACGGCGCCTGGAGGCGCAACGGGTACTCGTACCCCGCGAGCTCCTCGTTCAGGACGGTCTGGTGCGCCGGGCTGAGCCCCTGCCCGCCGTACTCCCGCGGGAAGCAGATGCCCGCCAATCCGGCGTCGAAGAGCATCCTTTGGAGCTCCCGGTCACGCTGCACCGCAGCGAGGTCCTCCGCGTCGCTCCGCGTCCCGCGCAGCCCGACCATCACGTCGGTGTCGGAGCCAGCGGGCCCGAGGTTCGCCCGGATGAACGTACGGGCCCGAGACCGGAAGCTGTCGAGATCCTCCATCTCGTCCTCGGCTACTCGAGCAGGTCGGGATAGCACTGCTCGACGAGCATCCGACAACCCTCGCGCCAGGTCACCTCGCAGTGCCCGAGCACCTCGTGCATGAACGTCGTGTCGGGCACCAGCGAACACCACGCGTCAGCGGTGTACTCGAAGATCGGCGTCTTGCCGATGAGGTCCCCCATGTACGTGCAGTACTCCTCGACGCTCACGACCTCGTCGCCACACCAGTTCACGACCAGCGGAGGCACGCGGCCCGCTTCGAGCGCGGCAACACCCAGCCTGGCGCAGTCCGGCTCGAAGATCGGTCGCACGTAGGTCGGCCGGTCGGGGTGGAGGGGAACGGGCCTGTCCTGCACGATTCGGTCGAGGCGATCGAGCATCGGGCCACCGTCCACGCCCGAAGCACTGCCGACCCGGATGACCGTCGCGGGGATGTCGAGGTTCCGTGAAGCATGGCTGATCACCGCCTCGTTCGCGACCTTCGTGAACGCGTACGCCTTCGTCGTGTGGAAGCCGAAGGGATGCGGCTCGGGGACCGGCGTGTCGCCACCGGGCGGGTCGTAGACGGAGATCGTGGAGGCGAAGAGAAAGCCCTTCGCGCTCCGGCAATGGGTGATCAGGCGCCCCGTTGCGTCGGCATACGCGTCGAACGACTTCGGCCACGGACCCATCGACGTCCTCGTCGT
>DATBSK010000053.1:0-20784 GCA_036559825.1 Acidimicrobiia bacterium
GCTCATGCCGAAGGTCAAGGACGCGCTCGGCGCGCTCGACGGGTCGACCGTCTCGGAGTCACTGCAGCGAGACGGCGTGGTCCGTCTCGAGGTCGACGGTCAGGCCGTGGAGCTCACCGCGGAGGACGTGGAGGTGCGCGCCGTCGCGCACGAGGAGCTCGCGTTGGTCGAGGAGGGCGGCTACGCGGTGGCGCTCGACACCACCGTCGACGACGAGCTCCGGCTCGAGGGCGTCGCTCGGGAGCTCGTGCGCGCGATCAACGACCTGCGCAAGGCCCTCGATCTCGAGCTGTCCGACCGCATCCGGATCACGATCGGCGCCGACGGACTGGTCGCCGAGGCGGCACGCCGTCACGGCGACTGGATCAAGGGTGAGGTGCTCGCGACCGATTGGAGGGTGCGACAGGGCGAGCCGCGCGACGACGGAGCCCATGCACTCGAGGTCAACGGTCAGGTCGTGGCCGTCACGCTGGACGTGACCTGAGCGAAGCGCTACGCGCGCCGCTACCGCCGGCGCTTGAAGAGACGGCGGTGCTCCTCGGTGTCCTCTTCGTCCTCGTAGTACTGCGCTTCATCCTGGCCGAGCGGAGCGTCGTCACGCACGGCTTCTCGCAACGACGCGAAGAAGGCGTCGTCGTCCAGGCTCTCGCCGTGTGCATCCTCGGCCTCGTGCTCGCCGTGCTCCTCGACGACCGCTGCGGTCGGCGCGTCCGTCCACCCACCCGCTGGTCCCGGGTCCCAGGCCGCCTCGCTCGCGGGAACCGCCTCGATGTGCACCGTGGACGGCTGGGGCTCGACGGTGGGCGGTGTCGCGGGCGACGCGACCACCCCCTCCGCCGACGCGGACCAGCTCTCCTGCGCCGGCGCCGTGCTCCAACTCGACGCCGCGGTCACGGCTGGGACCTCGACCTCGTGGAGCGCGGGGCGGTCCGGGGCGCTCGCGGTCGTCCCCAGCTGGTCGAGCTCGGCTTGGATCGCCGCGCGCAACCGCTCGCGGTACTCCTGCTCGAAGCGCTCGAGCGCGTCGACGTCCGCATTGAGCGTGTCGCGGGCACCTTGCAGCCGGGTGATCTCGTCGGCGAGCTTGCTGCGCTCGCGCTCCGCGATCGCGGCCGCGTTCGCCTCGGCCTCACCCACCAGCTGCTTCGCGCGGCCTTCCGCCTCGCCGACGAGCTGCTGCGCCTTCGTGCGCGCCTCGGTGACGGCTTCGTCGGCGGCCTTCTGCGCGAGGACGAGGGTGCGCTGGATGACGTCGGTGTCGGCCGATCGGACCGGGGACGGGGCGACGGGTGCAACCGGTGGCGGCGCGAGGGGTGCAACCGGTGGCGGCGCGACGGGTGCTGCGACCGGCGCGGGCGCAGGTGCCGCCGGCGGCGGACCGGCTTGCGCGGCGCGGCTGCGCAGCTGCTGCGCTTCCGCTTCGAGATGCTCGATGGTCGCCGCGGCCCGCTCGAGGAGCTCGTCGACGTCGTCGCGGTGGTAGCCGCGCCACGCTTCGCGGATCTCGATGTCGCGCAGCTCCTGGGGGGTCACGTCCATGGAAGCCATGGCGGCCAATGCTAGCGACGGGCCGCGAGCCAACTCCATTGGCCGGCGGTTGCTACGAATCGGCTCGCTGCGGCGCAGGCGTTGGGCGGCTGCGCCGCCAACGCTCACCTCAGCTCCATTGGTCGGCTCGCTGCGGCGCAGGATACCTGCACCGCGGACGTTCGCCTCAGCCGCACAACGCCCGTTGGAGGATGAAGAGTCCCAGCACCAGCACCAGGAACGACAGGTCGAACATGCCCGCGGGCGGGATGATCGCCCGCAGCGGCCGGAGCGCCCAGTCGGTGAGCGTGATGAGGAACGCCTGCACCCTCGCGACGCCGCTGTCCGGCTCCACGGGGAACCACGACAGCACGGCGCGCGCGAAGAGCAGCACGATGAAGACCGTGATGAGCGTGCAGACGACGTCCACGCGCGTCAGTCGCGCCGGTAGAGGCCGCGGGCCTCGAGGCGGTCCTTCTCCTCTTCCGAGAGCTGCACGTTCAGCGGGGTGATCAAGAACACCGCATCCGCCACGCGCGACATCGAGCCACCCATCGCGTACGCGAGCCCGCTCGAGAAGTCGATGAGGCGGCGGCGCAGGTCCTTGGAGCTCCCCTGCAGGTTGAGGATGACCGCCTGGTTCGCCTTGACGCGGTCGCCGACCTCCTGGGCGTCGTTGAACCCGCGCGGCTCGACGACGTGCACCTTCCCGGCCGTCGTCGGCACGGCGCGAACGACCGCCGGACGACTCACGCTGACACCGCTCGGCTGCTCGTCGCGTGGAAGCGGCCGGACCGCGGAGTCACCCATGGGCGCACTGGAGGCGCCCGGCGCCGGACCCCCGCCCGGGGGTGCGGGGGCATGGTCGCGCACCGCAACGGTGCGCGCGTCGGCTCGCGCGTCGCCGAGCGGACGGACGTCGCCGCCGCGGGGATCGGTGTACTGCCGCTGCGCAGAACGGTCGGGGGCGTTGCCGACGCGCGCCTCCGGGTATGGCTCGGCGTAGCCCTGGTCGTGCCCGCCGGGGGTCGTGCCGTAGCCGTCCTCGTAGCCCTGACCACCGCCGTAGCCCTGGTCGTAGCCCGAGTCGCCGTACGCGTCGTAGCCGTACTCGTCGTCGTCCTGGAGACCCAGGTAGACCATCGCTCGACGCCAGAGTGATGCCACGGGATCCGACGCGTGCGCACGGGAAGGCACGCCCTCCGGGACTCCAGCCTACCGGCCTCGAGGCCACGATCCGTGGCACAGGCCGCGCGCGAGCGATGACAGCGTGCGGCGCTCGCTCGCGTCAGATTGCGTCGCGCGGCCCGAAGAGGGCACGACCGATGCGAACCATCGTCGCGCCCTCGGCGATCGCGAGCTCGAAGTCGTCGGTCATGCCCATCGACAGCTCCGCGAGCCCGAGCCGCGACGCGAGCTCGCGCAACGTCGCGAACCACGGGCGCGGATCGTCTCCCTGCGGCGGCACGGTCATGAGCCCCGCGACGTCGAGCTCGGCGTCATGGAGCGCGTCCACGAGCGCGGATGCGTCCGCAGGCGCGCAGCCGGCCTTCTGGGGTTCACCCGCGACATTGACCTCGACGAGCACGCGGGTGCGCGGCGCATGGCGTGCGATCAGCGGTGCGAGCTCGGGCCGGTCGACGGACTGCCAGCACCGGACCCAGCTCGCGAGCGGTCGGACCTTGTTGCGCTGGAGGACGCCGAGGAAGTGCCAGACGAGCGGCGCGCGGTCGTCGATCACTCCTGCGAGCGCGGGCGCCTTGGCGAGCAGCTCCTGAGCCCGGTTCTCGCCGACGTCCGTGACGCCCGCGGCGGCGGCCTCTGCGATGCGCTCGGGGGGAACCGTCTTGCACGCTGCGACCAGCCGCACCGCCGCGGGATCGCGGCCGGCCGCCCGCGCAGCCGCGTCGATGCGACTCCGCACCGCGGCGACGCGCTCCGCGATCGTCGTCGCCGTCACACGTCCAGCACCGCGACGAGCGCCTGGCGCCCGGTGGCGCCGTCACGCCGGTGCGAGAAGTGGTCGGGCGACGAGAACGTGCAGACGTCGACGTCGACGATCTCGTCGACGCCGGCGCGTGCGAGCGCGCTGCCCACCGCCTCGGGCAGGTCGAGCGCCGGCGTGCCCTGACGTGTCCGCGACTCGACGGACGACCCGAGTGTGGCAACGAGGCGGTCGAGGTCAACGCGCCCGAACTCGTAGTCATCTGGGTGGATGCACGGTCCGAGCGCCGCGCGCACGCGGCCCGTCCCCACGGAGCGCAGCCGCGCGACCGCAGCGTCGACCACGCCGTCGAGCAGGCCCGCCCAGCCCGCGTGCACGACACCGAGCGCGTCGTCGCTGACCAGGGCGATCGGTGCGCAGTCGGCCGTCTGCACGACGAGGGGCAGACCGGGCACGGTCGTGACCGCGGCGTCGGCCTCCGGCGGGGACACTGCCGCGGCAGGCGCGGCGTCCGCGACGGCACGGCCGTGCACCTGGCGGAGCCAGCACCACCCCGCGGGATCGGGCAGACCCAGCCGGGCGGCGAGGCGCCGGCGGTTCTCGGTGACGGCCGCTTCGTCGTCACCGACGTGCTCGGCCACGTTCGCCTCGTCGTAGGGCGCAGCCGAGACGCCGCCTTGGCGATCGGTCCACACGACGCGCGCGCGTCCGAGACGCGCCTCGATCAGCGCAGGAACTCGGGGACGTCGAACTCGTCGTCGTCGTCGTCCCCGCCGTAGTCGCCACGGTCGTCGCCGAAGGCGCTGTCGGCGGCGGTGCGGCCGGTCCGCTCGTGCAGCCCGAGCGACGACGGTGTCTCGCGCCGCGAGGGGCGCTCGCCCTCGTAGCGGTCGAAGCCGGCGGCGATGACCGTGATCCGCAGGTCGTCGCCGAGCGCGTCGTCGATGCTCGCTCCGAAGATGATGTTGGCGTCGGGGTGCGCGGTCTCCTTGACCACCTCTGCGGCTTCGTTCACCTCGAAGAGGCCCAGGTCGGACGGCCCCGCGACGTTGAGCAGCAGCCCGCGCGCGCCCTCGATGCTGGCCTCGAGCAGCGCGCTCGAGATCGCGGCGCGGGCGGCGTTCAGCGCGCGGCCCTCACCGCCGGCCTGACCCACGCCCATGAGCGCCGTGCCGGCGTCCTGCATGATCATGCGGACGTCGGCGAAGTCGGTGTTGATGAGACCCGGCGTCGTGATCAGGTCCGTGATGCCCTGCACCCCTTGCAGGAGCACGTCGTCCGCCATCTTGAACGCCGAGAGCAGGGACGCCTTCTCGTCGGCGACGTCGAGCAGCCGGTCGTTCGGGATCACGATGAGCGTGTCGACCTTCTCGCGCAGCTTCTGCACGCCCGCGTCGGCCTGCACGGCGCGCCGCCGGCCCTCGAAGCTGAACGGGCGCGTGACGATGGCGATCGTGAGCGCGTCGAGGTGGCGCGCGATCTCGGCGACGATCGGCGCGCCGCCGGTGCCGGTGCCGCCACCCTCGCCCGCCGTGATGAACACCATGTCGGCGCCCTTGAGGACCTCCTCGATCTCGTCGCGGTGGTCCTCGGCGGCCTGGCGGCCGATGTCGGGGTCGGAGCCGGCGCCCAGCCCACGGGTCAGCTGGCGGCCGATGTCGAGCTTGACGTCCGCGTCGCTCATCAGGAGCGCCTGTGCGTCCGTGTTCACCGCGACGAACTCGACGCCCTTGAGGCCCGAGTCGATCATGCGGTTGATCGCGTTGCCGCCGCCGCCGCCGACACCGACGACCTTGATGACCGCGAGGTAGTTCTGCGGGTCGCCGAGCATGTCGGTGGTGCCTCCCCTCCCGGCCGAGACGGGCTCGTCGGGATGCAGGTCGTCGGTTCTGAGTGGGTCGCTCTCGGGTTCGCCGGCCACGGCGAGCACGCCCGTGGCCCCCTCGCTCGTCCTCTCGGTCTGGTGGTCGGTGATGCTGGTGTTGGCCGTGGGATCCGGGACCGGCCGCAGGTGCCCTGCTGCCGGGGGTCCGGGCTCCGGACCGGTCCCTCCATTCTCGCCGAGCGGCCCGGGCAACGGGGGGATCGCCGCGGGCGCGCCGCCCTCGGGATCGATCCCGGCCTCCTCGCGCCCGGCACCCGGTGCCGGCTCGTCGAGGTCGGGGTCGACGTCGTCGGGTGGAGCGTCCGGCGGCGGGAGGCCCGTCACCACCGCAAGGATAGGTCGGGCGCCGTGCCCGGCTCCGTGCGCATCGGTCATCCGGTCACCGGGGCCGAGGGGACGCGCACGTCCACGTAGGCGATCGGGGGGAGCCCTGCCGCGCCCAGCACGGCAGCCGCGGCGCGGGACTTCTCGGCGAGGTGCCCGAGGTCGCCGAGCCGCACGACGAGCCCGTCCGACAGGGTCAGCGCGGCCTCGCCGTGATCGACCGAGATGCGGGTCACGCGTCCCGCGAGCGGCCCGAGCGCCGCGGCGACGCGTGCCGCGGCACGAGGGGTCACGGTGCTGCCCGGCCGTGGTGGCGGAACGGTGGTCACGAGCGCGGGCAGCCCGCCGGGCGGTGCCGCGGCGACGTCGGTCACGAGGCCGCCGGGATCCACGATGGCGACCCGGCCGTCGGGACGGGGCGCGTAACCGACCGGGGCTCGCACCGTCACGTGGACGCGGACGGTCCCGGGCAGGTCGCGCTCGACGCGGGCATCGGCGATCCAGGGCAATTCCTCGACGCGCCCCTCGACCGCGCCCGTGTCGAGGAACAGCAGGGCGGAGCCCCGGTCGACGCCGGTCGCGGCGCGCACCGCGGCCGTGCGGGGGCCCGCGCCGGTGACGACGACCCGGTCGACGTCGAGCAGCGGAGACCAGGCAGCGACCGCGACGGTGCCGGTCAGTGACGCGAGCGCCAGGCACAGCAGGAGCCGGCGGAGACGACGTCGCCCCGCCTCCCGCGCGACCTCGATCCGGCGGGCGCGGATCCTCGGGTCGATCGGGACCGCGCGGCGTGGCCGCGCCGGGCGCCGGGGACGCGGCGGGCGGGACCGAGCGCCGGGCGGACGTGGCCGCGCACGCGCCGGCGCGGGAGCGCGCGCCGTCACGATCCGTCGTCCCCCGGGCCGCGGGCCGCGCCCGTGACCGCACCGAAGCCCACCATGTGGAGCTCGGGCTCGAGCCACACGCCGGCGTGGTCGGCCACGCGCCGCCGAACCTCGTGGACGAGCCGGTGCACGTCGTCGGCGGTGGCCTCGGGCGCGGCCTGGAAGAAGTTCGCGTGCTTGGGCGAGACGAAGGCTCCGCCCACGCGCAGGTCCTTGCAGCCGGCGGCATCGATGAGCCGGCCGGCCGCATCGCCCGGGGGGTTTCGGAAGACCGACCCCGCGTTCGCGCCCCCGGGCTGGTGCTCGCGCCGCCACCGAACGATCTCGTCGAGGCGGGCTGCACAGGCCTCGGGGCGGTCGGGCGCGCCGCGCAGGACCACGCGCGTCACCAGGTCGCCGTCCTCGATGTTCGAGTGCCGGTAGCCGAGCGCGAGCTCCGAGGCACTCCGCGGCTCGGGCACCCCGGGGGCGTCACCGCCGAGCCGGGCGACCCAGGCGCGGTCGAGCACGTCGCGGGTCTCGGCACCGTGACCCCCGGCGTTCATGCGGACGGCACCGCCGACCGAGCCCGGGATCCCGACGAAGAACTCGAGGCCCCCGAGGCCGGCGGCCGCGGCCTGCCGGGCGAGGACCGGGAGCGGCACCGCGCCGCCGGCGTCCACCGTCCCCGCCGCCGCGTCCACCGTGAGCCGCTCGAAGGCCCCGGTGAGGACGACCGCGACGCCGGCGAACCCCGAGTCCGCCACCAGCAGGTTCGAGCCCCGACCGACGACGAGCAGCCGGGGCGAGTGCGCGCTGACGACGCGCGCCACGGCCGCGAGCTCCTCCTCGTCGGAGATCCGGACCACGATCGCGGCGGGCCCTCCGAGCCGGTACGTCGTCAGGTCGGCGACCGGCTGGTCGAGCGTGACGCGGCCGGGCAGCGCCGCGTCGAGGTCGCGGGCGACCGCACCGAGCGGGCGCGTCGTCACGTCCATCGCTCCGTCGCCGCGGCGGCGAGCCATGCGTCGGGCACGGTCGTGAGATCTCCCGCGCCGAGCGTGAGCACGATGTCCCCGTCCCGCGCGAGGCGAAGCGTGTGCTCGACGACGTCCGCGTGCCTCGGGAGGTACGTGACGGCTGCGGACGGGTGCGCGTCGAGGACCGCTCGGAGGACGAGACGACCGGAGACCCCGGGCTGCGGCGCCTCCCCTGCCGGGTACACGTCGGTGAGGACGAGGAGATCGGCATCGACGAACGCGTCCGCGAAGTCACGCCAGAGCCGCGCCGTGCGCGTGTACCGGTGCGGTTGGAACACCGCGACGACGCGCCGCCACTCGCCTTCACGAGCCGCGCGCAACGCGGCCGAGACCTCGCTCGGCAGGTGCGCGTAGTCGTCGACCAGCGTGACGCCCCCCACCTCGCCGCGGAACTGGAACCGCCGCGCGACACCGCCGAAGCCCCGCAGGGCCCGCGCGACCGCATCGAACGGCACACCGAGCTCGAGGGCCATGGACGCAGCCCCGGCGGCGTTGAGGGCGTTGTGGCGCCCCGGGACGGGGAGCTCGAGCGTGCCGAGCTCGCGCGCGCCGTGGTGCAGCGAGAACGTGCTGCCGTGGCGACCGCCGGTGTAGTCGACGAGGCGGAAGCTCGCGTCGGCGTGCCAGCCGTACGTCGTCGTCCCGAGACCCGCAGCGAGACCCCGAGCGATCTCGTCGTCGGCACAGACGACGCGGACGCCGGGCACCGCCTCCAGGAACCGCTCGAACGCCCCGACGAGCGCTTCGAACCCGCCGTAGTGATCGAGGTGGTCCGGCTCGACGTTCGTGACGAGCGCGGCTTCGGGCGCGAGCTCGAGGAAGGTGCCGTCGCTCTCGTCGGCCTCGACGACGAGCCAGTCGCCGTCGTCGTACGCGGCGTTCGTCCCGACCTCGTTGAGGTCGCCACCGATCAGGAAGCTCGGCTGCCAGCCCGCGGTGCGGAGGCACAACGCGAGCATCGACGACACCGTCGTCTTGCCGTGGCTCCCCGCGACCGCGATCGAGCGCCGCGTGGTGACGAGGTCGCGCAGCGCCTCGGCACGACGGAGGACCGCGATCCCCCGGCCGTGGGCGGCGACGACCTCAGGGTTCGACGCGGGGATCGCCGTCGACACGACGACCGCGTCGAGCGTGGCCGGCAGGTGGTCGGCGCCGTGGCCGACTCGTGCGTCCACGCCGAGCAGGCGAAGCCGCGCCAGCGTGGGCGATTCGCGGAGGTCGGACCCGCTGACCGTGTGGCCCATGCGGGCCAGCACGGTCGCGATCGCGCTCATCCCGGCACCGCCGATGCCCACGATGTGCACCGCTCGCGGCTGACGCAGGTCGAGGCTCACGCGGCCTCCTCCGAGGACCGAGCTGCCGCGGCGCCCTCGACGAGGTCCGCGACGCGGGCAGCGGCGTCTGGCCGGCCGAGCGTCCGCGCCGCCGTGCTCATGCGCTCCAGCCGTGCGCCGTCGTCGAGCAGCGCCGTGAGCTCGTGGTCGAGGCGAGCGCCGCCGAGCTCGGCGTCCGGCACCACCACGGCCGCGCCGGCGGCCGCGAGGGCCTCGGCATTCCGCGTCTGGTGATCGGCGGGCGCGCCTGGCAGCGGGACGAGCAGCGCCGGCATCCCCGTGACCGTGAGCTCCGCGCACGTCACTGCGCCTGCCCGGCACACGAAGACGCTGGCGCGCGCGTATGCCGTCTCGATGTCGTCGTCGTAGGCGACGACATCGAAGTCGAGGACGTCACCGGCCGACCGCATCCCGGTGAGAGCGCCGAGGCATCGCTCGAAGTCGCGGCGCCCGGTCACGTGGTGCACGCGCACGTCGCTGCGGTTCCGCCAGCGCGCGTACAGCTCGACGGCGGCGTCGTTCAGGGTCCGGGCGCCGAGGCTTCCGCCGACGACGACGACGAGCCGCGGCGCCACGGAGGGCTCGTGTGCGACGTCGACGATCTCGCGGCGGACCGGGTTGCCGGTCACGACCGCCCCGCGAAGCGGCGTGTCGGGGAGAGAGACCGCGGCGCGCGCGCCGAGACGGACCGCGAGCCGGTTCGCCAGCCCTGGCGCCGCGTTCTGCTCGTGCACGACCGCGGGCACGCGGCGGAGCCGCGCCGCGACGATGCAGGCAGCCGACGCGTAGCCGCCGACGCCGAAGACCACGCGCGGGCGCGGCCGCGTGACGATGCCGATCGCGCGCGCGAACGCGGCGACGAGCCCGACCACGGCACCGATGTTGGCGACGAGGTCCGCGGGTCGCAGGCTGCGCCGCACGCCCCGTCCGGGCAGGAGCGCGATGCCGTACCCGGCCGCCGGGACGCTCGTCGCCTCGAGGCCGCGGCGGGAGCCGACGAATCGCACCGCGGCCCGATCGTGGCCGCGGCGGACGAGCTCGTCCGCCACCGCGAGCGCCGGGTAGACGTGGCCGCCCGTCCCGCCGCCGGTGATGAGCGCGAAGGCCTCCTGGGTCACCGCGCCTGCTTCGCGACGTTCGCCAGGATGCCGGCGGCGACGAGGCTGAAGACGAGCGCCGATCCGCCGAACGACACGAACGGCAAGGGGATCCCCGACACGGGGAGCACGCCCGTGACGCCGCCGATGTTCACGGCTGCCTGGGCGACGATCCACACCGTGACGCCGGTCGCGACGAGCATGCCGAACCGGTCCGGCGCGCGCATCGCGGTGCGGATGCCGACCGCCGCGAACGCCACGAAGAGCCCGAGCACGGTCAGCGTCCCGATGAGACCGAGCTCCTCCCCGATCACCGCGAAGATGAAGTCGGTGTGCGCGTTCGGCAGGAACAGCCACTTCGCGCGTCCGGCTCCCAGCCCGACGCCGTCGACACCGCCGCTCCCGAGCGCGATCAGCGACTGCACGATCTGGTAGCCGGCGTTCGACGCGTCCGCGGTCGGCTCGAGGAACGTGAGGACGCGGGCGCGCCGGTACGGCGCCGCGATCGCGAGCGCGAGCGCGAGCGCAGCCGCGCCTCCTCCGACGACGGCGAGGTGGCGCGCGCGCACGCCACCCGCGAACAGCACCGCCATCACGATCACGCCGAGCACGAGGGTCGAGTCGAGGTCGGGCTCGAGGCAGACGAGCGCACCCAGCCCCACGAGGACCAGCAGCACCGGTCGCAGGACCCGTCGCCAGTCGAAGAGCTCGTCGGCCCGGCGCGCGACCAGGTCGGCCGCGAAGAGCAGCAACGCGAGCTTGGCCAGCTCGCTCGGTTGGAAGCGCCACGGCCCGAGCCCGAGCCAGCGACGCGAGCCGCCGACGTACACACCGATCTTGGGTACGAGGACCAGCACGAGCAGGACACCGCTCGCGATGACGAGCGGATGGATCGCGCGCTGCCAGCGGTGGTAGTCGATCCGCACCACCACGGCGAACGCGACGACACCGAGCGCGGTCCAGACGAGCTGCCGCTCGAAGAAGTGCCACGCGTTGCCGTAGCTCGCCAGCGACAAGATCGACGATGCCGAGAGGACCATCACGACACCGATGGTCACCAGCACCCCGACGATCGCGACGAGCAGCACGAAGTTCGCAGGCAGCGAGGCTTCGGTGTGCCGCGCGCCATCACGCGGGCGTGCGCGCTCCGCCCTCGTCCGCGTCGCGGGGCTCATCGCTGCACCTCGACGATCGCGCGTACTTCGGCGGCGAAGTCGTCGCCGCGGGCGCCGTAGGACGCGTACCAGTCGAAAGACGCGCAAGCGGGACTGAGCAGCACCGTGTCGCCGCGCCGCGCGAGCTCCGACGCCGCTGCGACCGCCCGCTGCATGGAGCTCGCTCGGACCACGGGCACGACGCCGTCGAACGCGTCTTCGACCTCCCCCGCCGCGTCGCCGATCGCGACGACCGCGCGCAGCCGGGGGGCGAGGACGCGCAGATCGCGCAGGTCGAGGCCCTTGTTCCGACCCCCCGCGAGGAGCACGACGTGGTCGAGGCCCCCGACGGCGGCGAGTGTCGCGTGCACGTTCGTGGCCTTCGAATCGTCGACCCAGCAGATGCCGTCGTGGTCCGCGACGACCTGCATGCGGTGCGGGAGGCCACGGAACGAGGCGAGCGCCTCACGCACGCCCTCGGCGGTCGCGCCGAGGTCGAGCGCGAGCGCGCTCGCTGCGAGCCCGTTGGCGAGGTCGACGGGGCGCGCCCCTGCGAGCTCCTCGACGCGGGCGAGCTCCTGGCCGCTCGGACCCACGAGCAGACGGCCACGGACCGTGTCGACGAGGCGCGCGCCTTCCGCCGCGCCGCTCGCAACCGAGAACGGCACGCGTCGCGCCGGAGCACCGGCAGTCAGGCCCGCCACGACGGGGTCGTCCGCGTTGAACACCAGCACGTCGTCGGGGTGCTGACGGAGGAACACGTTCGCCTTGGCTCGCGCGTAGGCGTCGAACGTGCGGTGCCAGTCGAGGTGGTCAGCGCCCAGGTTCAGCAGCGCCGCGGCGCGCGGCGCGAACCGCTCGGTGAACGCGAGCTGGAACGACGACACCTCCGCGACCACCACGTCGACGTCGTCGTGGACCGCGTCGATGAGCGGACGCCCGATGTTCCCGGCTGCCGTCGCGCGCAGCCCCGCCGCGCCGAGCATCGCGGCCGCGAGCGTCGTGACCGTCGTCTTGCCGTTCGTCCCGGTGACGGCGACGATCGCGGGGCCGTTCCGCACGTCGGCTGCGAGGTCGATCTCCGAGCGCACGGGTGTGCCGTGCCGGCGGGCGCCCGCGATCGCGGGGTGCCGCTCCGGGACCCCGGGGCTCGGGACCACGAGGTCCGCGGCCGCGCCGAGCGCGGCCGAGTGCTCGGCCGACGGGGACGCGACGACCTCGACCCCGGCGTCGGCGGCCCGGCGCGCGCGATCGTCCCAGTGCGGGTTCGCGCCCGGGCGGTCCTCGAGGACCATCACCTCGTCGCCGGCGAGCAGGCGGTGGCGCACGACCGCCTCTCCGGTGACCGCGAGACCGATCACGAGGACCCGCATCAGTCGAGCGTCCCCGGGATGTTGATGAAGTCGGCATAGAAGATCCCGACGCCGAGCGCGACGCACGCGCCGGCGAAGATCCAGAACCGGACGATCACGGTGATCTCGGGCCAGCCGCTGACCTCGAAGTGGTGGTGGATGGGTGCCATGCGCAGCACCCGTCTCCCGAACCCGCGGAACGAGATCACCTGGGCGATCACGCTGCATGTCTCGACGACGTAGAGGCCGCCGAGGATGGGTAGCAGGAGCAGGGTGTTGTCGAGCAGTGCGAGCCCGGCCATCGCGCCGCCGATGGCGAGCGACCCGGTATCGCCCATGAAGATGCGCGCGGGCGGGGCGTTCCACCAGAGGAACCCCCCGCAGGCGCCGGCGAACGCGGCCGCGACCACGGCGAGGTCGTTGGCGGACGCCGGCTCCATCGCGTACGCGACGGGATGCCGGAACTGCCAGAAGCAGATCACGGTGAAGGCCGCGAACACGAACGTGGCCGAGCCGGCGGCCAGCCCGTCCATGCCGTCGGTGATGTTCACGGCGTTCGACGTCCCGTACACCACGATCACCGCGAACGCGAACCACACCCACGTGCCCAGGTCGAGATCGAGGGTTCGCGTGAACGACAGGTGAGTCGACACGTCGACCCAGCGCAGCGCCAGGATCGCGAAGCCCGACGCCACGAGGAGCTGCCCGCCCGTCTTGCCTCGCTTGCGCAGACCGAGGTTCCGCCCGCGCCGCACCGCGAGGTAGTCGTCGATGAAGCCGACGACCGCGAGCCCGATCACGAGGAACATCAACGTGAGCCCGGTGCGCGCGAACTTGAGCTGCTCGGTGCGGACGTGCGACACGAGGTAGCCGAGGATGACGCCGCCGACGATCGCGATGCCGCCCATCGTCGGAGTCCCGGCCTTCCCCGCATGTGGATGGGTGAAGGGCCCGTCGTCGCGGATGAGCTGGCCGATGCCGCGCGCACGCAGCACGCGGATCAGCAGCGGAGTGCCGAGCACGGCTGCGGCGAACGCGACGCCGCCGGCGATGAGCAGCGCGATCACTGGCGCCTCCCGCGCGCCACCTCGTCGGCGACGCGCTCGAGGCCGATGGCCCGGCTCGCCTTCACGAGCACGCCGTCACCTGCGTGCACCTCCTCCGACAGCGCCGCCGTCGCGGCCGCGGCGTCGGGCACGGCCCGGATCGCGATCTGCCCCGGTGCCGCGCGGCGTGCGCCGTCGGCCATCGACTCGGCGGGGCCGCCCACGGCGATGAGCACGTCGATGCCCGCTGACGCCGCGAGGGCACCGAGCGCCGCGTGCTCGGTCTCGGCGTGCGCGCCCAGCTCGAGCATCGCGCCGAGCACGGCGATCCGTCTGCCCGCGACGGGCAGCCGCGCGAGCGAGCGCACCGCCGCGGCGGCCGAGGTGGGGCTGGAGTTGTACGCGTCGTTGATCAACGTCACGCCGCCAGCGGTGTGGACGATCTCCATGCGCAGCGCGGCCGTGCGCGCGTCCCGCAGTCCTGCGACGACCGAGTCGATCGGAACGTCGAACGCCAGCGCGACGGTCGCGGCCATGGCGGCGTTCTCGACCTGGTGCTCGCCTCGCATCGTGAGGTCGATGCCGGCCCTCCCCCACGGCGTCGCGATCGTGAAGTGCGGCCGGAGCTCGTCGTCGAGACGCACGTCGTCGATCCGGACATCGACGCCCGACTCCCGGCCGACGACGAGGACCCGGGCGCTGGTGCGCGCGATCAGCCCCGGTGTCGCGTCGCAGGCTGCGTTGAGCACGGCGAGCCCCGTCGCGGGGAGCGCCTCGAGGAGCTCGCCCTTCACGCGCGCGATTCCCTCGCGCCCACCGAGGTGCTCGGCGTGTGCCATGCCGACGTGCGTGATGACGCCGACGGACGGCCGAGCGATGTCACAGAGCTCCCGGATGTTTCCCGCGAACCGCGCGCCCATCTCCGTGACCACGACCTCGGTGTCGTCCGACGCGCCGAGGAGCGTGAGCGGCAGGCCTGACTCGTTGTTGTACGAGCCCGGGCTGGCGTGGACCCGTCTGGTGGGCCGGAACGCGGCCGCGGTCAGGTCCTTCGTCGCCGTCTTTCCCGCCGAACCCGTGATGCCGACGACGACGGCGCTGGCGAGCTGCGCGCGTGCATGGCCCCCGAGCTCCTGGAGCGCTCGGAGCGCATCGGCCACGGTGACGGTCGAGCCCGATGCCCGCGTGGTGACGTGGCGCGCGACGACGGCCACGCTCGCGCCACGCGCGAACGCGTCGTCCACGAAGTCGTGTCCGTCGCGTTCACCTTGCAGCGCGAAGAAGCAGGCTCCTGCTGCCGCGAGCCTCGAGTCGATCGTGAACGCGCTCGCGACCGTGCTCGGCGAACCCGCCGTGACCGTGCCACCCGTAACCTCGGCGATCGCGCCTGCCGTCAGCTCCACCGGAGCGCCTCGAGCTCTTCACGGGCGACGACGCGATCGTCGAACGGCGTCGTCACCGCGCCCGCGGTCTGGCCGGTCTCGTGACCCTTCCCCGCGATCAGCACCACGTCGCCCGGCTCAGCGTCGGCGATCGCGTCGCGGATCGCCGCCCGACGGTCGAGCTGCACACGCACGAGCCCCGGGCCGACGGCTCCCGCGAGCACTGCGTCCGCGATGTCGGACGCTCGCTCCGAGCGCGGGTTGTCGGACGTCACGATCGCAAGATCGGCGCGGTCGGAGGCCACCGCCCCCATCGCCGGCCGTTTCACGACGTCGCGGTCGCCCCCGCACCCGAAGACCACGATCACCCGGTGTCCGCCGGCGAGCTCTCGCGCCGTGTCGACGGCCTCAGCGAGCGCGTCGGGTGTGTGCGCGTAGTCGACGAGCACGAGGAACCCGCGGCCGTCGTCCACGCGCTCGAGACGCCCGGGCACGGTGCCCGCGGCTTGCAGCCCTTCGACGACGGCGTCGAACGGGAGACCCGCGGTTCGGGCGGTCGCCGCCGCCGCCACGGCGTTCGAGGCGTTGTGGCGCCCGAGCAGCGCGATCTGCACCGTCGCGGAGCGCGCCGCGGTCGAGTCGCTGATCGTGAACGTCACGCCTGCAGCGTCCCGGGACAGATCGGCAGCGATGACGTCCGCGTCGGTCGACACCAGCCCGAACGTGACGACGTCGAGACCGGCGCGAGATGCCCGCTCCGCGATCTGGCGCCCCCGCGGGTCGTCGACGTTGACCGCGGCGCGCGCCGCGAACCGAGGCGTGAACAGGCGGGCCTTCGCCTCGAAGTACGCGTCGACGCCTCCGTGGTAGTCGAGATGGTCGTGCGAGAGGTTCGTGAAGCACACGGCCGCGAACTCCGTCCCGTCGACGCGGTGCTGCTCGAGCGCGTGCGACGACACCTCCATCGCGACCGTGCTCACCTGCGCGTCGCGCACGTGTGCCAGCAGAGCCTGGAGCTCGGTGGCCTCGGGGGTCGTGTGCTCGAGATCGACCGATGCGCCTTCGATCCACGCACCGGTCGTGCCGATCACAGCGACTCGCCGGCCGTCCGCCCGACCGATCGACTCGAGCAGGTAGGTCGTCGTCGTCTTGCCGTTGGTGCCGGTCACGCCGAGGCAGGTCAACGTACGCGAGGGGTCGCCGTGGAACCGCGCCGCGAGCGGTCCGAGGGCCACCCGCACGCTGGGCACCCTCGCTTCGACGACGTGCGCCGAGGAGCGCGGGAGATCGATCCAGCGCTCCACCAGCAGCGCCACTGCGCCGGCATCGGCCGCGGCCGGCGCGTGGTCGTGGCCGTCGGTGCGCCCGCCCGGGATGCAGGCGAAGAGCGCCCCCGGGCGAACACGGCGGCTGTCGTGGGTGACGGCGACCACGTCGACCGCCGGATCGCCTCGGAGGTCGACGGGCTCGATGTCGGCCAGGAGCGCCTGCAGCCGCACGCGCGCGGTCCTCTCCTCTCGCGTCCCGTGGGCAGCACCGCGGGCGGTGCTTCCTCGGTGGCGGAGCGCATCAGGGTATCGGGCGCCCGCCGTCGTGGCGCTCGCGACGGCGGCGACGGCGATCATGGGTTCGCCGGCACGCGCTCGACGGCGAGCGCGTACTGCAGGATCCGGGCGAACGTCGGGGCCGCTGCCTGACCACCCGTCGCGTTCACCTGCGGCTCGTCGAGCACGACGATCGCGGCTAGCCGCGGCGAGCCTGCTGGCGCGAAGCCGGCGAAGGACGTGACGTACCGGTACGGCGGGTGGTCGTACGGCGGCTTCCGGGCGGTGCCGGTCTTCCCTGCCACCGCGTACCCCGCGACCTGTGCCTTCGTGCCCGTTCCGTCAGCCACGACGGCTTCGAGCATCGTCCGCATCAACGCCGCGGTCTCCGACGAGACGACGCGTCGACCGGGCGCGAGCGGGCGTTCGTGGCGGTGCCCGTCGGCATCGATGGTGGCGCGGACGAGTCGCGGCGGACGCGACACCCCTCCGTTCGCGAGCGTCACGTACACGTCGAGCATCTGCATCGCGGTCACGGCGATGCCGCTGCCGATCGGCATCGACGCCATGCTCGTCGCGTTGTACTGCGCGAGCGGGAGCAGCAACCCCGGTGCCTCACCCGGGAAGTCGAGACCCGTGGCGCTCCCGAAGCCGAAGCTCCGCAGCGCGGCGTCGAAGCGGTCCTTCCCGAGCATCCTCCCGATCAGGATCGTCCCGACGTTCGACGACAGGCGGACGATGTCGGCGACGGACATCTCGCTCGGGTGCGTGTGCACGTCCTCGTACTTCTGGCCGTCCACGACGAGTGCACCCGGGACGGACAGGACGGTGCTCGGGTTCACCAGACCCGCTTCGAGCGCGGCGGAGATCGTCACCACCTTGTTCGTCGACCCGGGCTCGAACACGTCGGTCAGTGGGCGGTTCAGCGCGATGGCCGGCGCGGGGTGCGCGGGCACGTCGGCGGTCGCGCCGTCGACCGAGGCCATCGCGAGCACGTCACCGGTCTTCACGTCGGAGAGGATCGCCATCCCGCCGGTCGCCCGCGTGTTCGTCACCTCGTCGGCGAGCACCCGTTCGACCTCGTACTGCAGCGACTGATCGATCGTCAGCACGAGGTCGGTCCCGCGCACGGGCACGCGCTCGCGACGAACGCCGTCGGGGATGTCGTGGCCCTGCGGGTCACGCTCGACGGTCATGGCGCCGGGCGTTCCGGCGAGCGTGCGGTCCTCCCCGACCTCGAGCCCGCCGAGACCGTTGCTGTCGATGCCGACGAACCCGAGCAGCGGCGCGGCAAGCCCGCCCGACGGGTAGTAGCGCTTCGTCTCCGGCACGAACCCGAGCCACGGCAGGTGCAGCGCGCGCACGCGCGCGGCGACGTCGTCCTCGACCTGGCGCGCGACATAGACGAAGGAGCGCTGCTTCTGCCCGAGCTGGGCGGCGAGCACGACCGGATCCGCGCCCACGATCGGCGCGAGGCGTGCCGCAGCCGCGTCGGGGGCCTCGATCTGCCGCGGATCGGCCCAGATGCTCGACCGTCCGACGGACACTGCGAGGTCGTTGCCGTTGCGGTCGAAGATGCCGCCACGTTCGGCCGGGAGGGCGACGCGCTGCACCCGCTGATCGAGCCCGAGGCGCTGGTAGCGCCGGCCCTCGCCCGCCTGGAGCTCGACGAGCCGCGCGCCAAGCCCTGCGTAGACGACGGCCATCACGACGAGCACCGACATCAGCCGGGCGCGCGGCACGCGCGGCACCCGATGACGGCGTCGCGCGCGGCCGCGCGTCCTCCGGTCGCGGCGCACTCGATCCTGGTCACGCCGAGGCGGGCGTGCCTCGGGCAGGCCGGTGTCGGGTGTGATCTCCGGGTTCGCGACCAGCGTCGAGGTCGCCGTCGGGCGCGACGGCGACGCGGGCGCGGCGCGGCGCGCTACGCCGGGGACGGCACGTCGGCCGCGACGTCGATCACGGCGCGTGGGCAAGGGTCGGCTTCACCTCGGTCCAGCCGTGCAGGGTGCTCGCCGTCCCGTCCGGAGGTGCCGGCATGTCGCCGGCCATGGGGATGGCGGTGGGCGGCCCCGCAGGGGGAACGAGGCCGAGCTCCGCCGCCCGTTGCACGATCCGCTCGGGCGAGGCAAGCGATGCGTGCGCGTACCGCGCCCGTTCGTACCGGCGCTCCGCGACCGCGGTCTGCCGCTCGAGACGGTCGACCGTGACCTGGCTCTGGGCGGTCAACGCGTGAAAGGCCACGACCGTGAAGATCACGAGCACGGACACCGACACGACCGCGGCCAGGGAGCGCCGGTGCCCGCGCATGCGCGCGGTGACCTCGACGAGCTGCAGGTGGGCGCGCGGCGATCGCTGACGCGAGGTGACGCGCGCTCGGGGCAGCGTCGCACCCGGACGCGCCGGGAGCGCGACCGCGGTCATGCGCCGGTGCGCGCGGTGATCCGCTCCGCGCCCCGGAGCCGCGCGCTGCGCGCGCGTGGGTTCCCGGCGACCTCGTCGGCACGAGGACGGATCGCTCGGCGGCTGAGCAGCCGCACCAGACGGTTCGGGCGGGGCTCGACGGGGAAGCCCGGCGGCGTGCGCTCCCGCGATCCCGCCCACGCGGCGAAGCGCTCTTTGACGAGGCGGTCCTCCAGCGAGTGGTACGCGAGCACCAGCACGCGACCACCCGGAGCGAGCAGGTGCACCGACTCGTCGAGGCCGTCGGCGAGGTTCGGCAGCTCCCGGTTCACCTCCATGCGGATCGCCTGGAACGTCCGGCGGGCCGGATGGCCACCGCGCCGCCGCGCCGGGGCAGGCACGGCCTCCTTCACCGCGTCGACGAGGTCGGCGGTCGTGCGCAAGGGCCGGCGCGCGACGATCCGCGCCGCGATCTGACGAGCGAACCGCTCCTCGCCGTAGGTCCGGATGATCTCCGCGAGGCGCGCCTCGGAGTACTCGTTCACGACCGCCTCGGCCGTGAGCTCCTGCGCCGCGTCCATGCGCATGTCGAGTGGCGCCTCGCCCCAGTAGCTGAAGCCGCGCTCGGGTCGGTCCAGCTGCGGGCTGCTCGCCCCCAGGTCGAAGAGGATTCCCATGATGTTCCCCTCGCTCGTCGGTCCGCCCAGCTCTCGGCGGACGATCTCGGCGATCTCCTCGAAGCCGCCGTGCACGATCCGTACCCGGTCGCCGAAGGGGGCGAGCCGCTCCCGGGACGCCGCCACCGCCTCTGCATCACGGTCGATGCCGAGGAGCGCGACGTCCGGTCGGGACTCGAGGAGGAGGTGGGCGTGCCCACCGCCGCCGACCGTCGCATCGACGACGGTCCCCGCCGGTACCGGTGCGAGGAGCTCGAGCACCTCCCGGGCCATCACCGGCCGGTGCTGGAAGCTGTCCATCCGAGTCCTCGCCGTTCCGCCCGGAGCACCAGCCGGGCCTGCTGCGAGCCCCCCGGACGGACGAGTGCCGTTCGGTTGTCTCTCCGAATCGACTCGGTGGAAGCGGGCGGAGTAGGGGCTTCACCGCGCCGACCGGGGGGCTCGCAGCAGGTCAGGTCAGTGCTCGTGACGGGTTCAGAGGCGAACGCATTGGCGTGTCGCCAACCTCGACGGCCGTGCTCCTTTCTCCTCGACGACTCACGGTCAGATCCCGAAGCCGGGGAGCGACGCCGCGGCCGACAGCACGTCCTGGCCGCCGCTCTTGCGCTCGGTCCAGCGCTGCGCGTCCCAGATCTCGATCCGGGAGAAGACGCCGGCGACGACGACGTCGCGGTCGAGCGACGCGTAGTCGCGCTGGTCGGCTGCGATCGGGACGCGCCCCTGCGCGTCGGGCTTCACGTCCCTGGCGCCGGCGAAGAACGCGCGCGCCGCGTCGAGCTCGGCGTCACCCGCCTTCGACAGCTGCCGGATCTCCTCGGCCACCCTCGTCCACTCCTCCGGCGTGTACACGACCAGGCAGTTGTGCTGCCCGATCCCGATCACCGCTCCGTCCGCGAGGGGGCTTCGGAAGTCCATCGGAAGGATCAGGCGACCCTTCGCGTCCAGGGAGTGTCTGTACTCCCCCAGGAAGTCCTTCATGTCCCCTCACCGGGATGCCTCCCGGCATCCCCCAGCCGGGGAGCGCACCCACCACCCCCGCGAAGGGTGGCCCGGTGCTCCCCCGATCACCACTGCGCGCCACCCTAAGCCCCTCCCCCCCACCACGTCAACCCCCCGAGCCCCACGACGCACCACAGCCCCTCGTCTCTCACGTCTCGCCGGGCCGGGGCGAAGCTCGACACCCGCCCTCGTCGCTCGCCGCCGCGACGCCC
>DATBSK010000054.1:0-16788 GCA_036559825.1 Acidimicrobiia bacterium
ACGATTCGGTGTCGCAACCCGCGTCGATGACGGGGTACACGAGCACCTGCGCCGCGAGGCGCGGCCCGCCGTTGCGGGATGCGAGCGCGGTCGCGGCGGCCAGGTTCCCGCCCGCGCTGTCGCCCGCGACGGCGACGCGCCCGGGATCGCCCGCGAGCTCGGCCGCGTGCTCGGTGAGCCAGTGCGTCACCGCCATGCAGTCGTCGAGCGCCGCCGGGAAGCGGTGCTCGGGCGCGAGCCGGTAGTCGACGCTCACGATGACCGCGCCCGTCGCGTTCGCCAGACGCCGGCACACCCGGTCGTGGGTGTCGAGGCCCATCATCACGAAGCCGCCCCCGTGGAAGTACGCGACGACGGGTGACGTCGAGGCCGGCTGCGAGTCGTAGACGCGCACCGGGATCTCGCCCGCGGGGCCGGGGATCGTGCGGTCCTCGACGACGTCGACCGGCTGGGCGTCGTGCGCACCGACGTGCGCGAAGAGCGCGCTCTGGTCGCGCACCTGCTCGATCGGCTGCGCGGCGAGGCTGGGCAGCTCGGCGCTCGCGACGGAGTCGACGTAGGGCTGGATCTCGGGCGCGAGGGTCACGGGACGCTCGACCAGAGCTCCTCGAGCGCGGCCGCCGACTCCTGCGGGCGCTCGATGATCGCCCAGTGACCGCCTTCGAGGAGCAGCAGCCGCGCGCCCGTGGCCGCCGCGAACCGCTGACCGGACGCGGGTGGCCCGACCGGGTCGTCCTTGCCCCACAGCACGAGCGCCGGTCGCGGCGCGGGGCCCGTCGGGGCCCAGTCGCCCGGGAGGTCGGTGGCGGAGCGGTAGAGGGCGAGGATGCAGCGCTTCATGGTGTCGTCGATCCCGGCCGCGGCACGCTCCGCGTCCGGGTGCCCGGCGCTCGCGAGGCCGGGCGCCACGACGTCACCGGTGAAGGCCTCCATCACCTGTTCGCCGACCTCGGGCGTCTGCCACTGCTTCGCGATGTCGTGCCACGCGAACCGCTCTGTGACCGCGCCGTTGCTCAGGGTGAAGGTGCGCAGGAGCTGTGGTCGCGTGAGCGCGACGCGCTGGACCAGGAGCGAGCCCCAGTCGTGGCCGACGAGGTCGACGGGCTCGCCGAGCGCCTCGACCTGGGCCCCGATCCAGTCGACGTACTCCTCCTTGGTGGCGCCGAACCCGTCGGGCAGTGGCGCGCCGAATCCCGGCAGATGCAGCGTGACGACGTCGTCGCGCGAGAGCTCCGCGAGCATTGGGTCCCACATCGACGCCGTGTCCGGGACCCCGTGGACGAAGACTGCGGGCACGTCGGCGTCCGGGTCAGCCGGCAGGGGTCGCCGGCTCGAGCACGACCGACTGCGCCCAGCGGTAGTCGGGCTTGCCCGACGGTGATCGCTGGATCTCGTCGACGACGTGCAGCTCGCGGGGGAGCTTGTAGCCGGCGAGGTGCCGGCGGCAGTGCTCCTGCACCGACTCGAGAGAGGGCGGGTCGACATCGCCACGCGGCTGCACCACGGCGGCGACGCGCTGACCCCAGCGGTCGTCGGGGATGCCGACGACGATGCAGTCGTACACCGCGGGGTGGCCCTTGACGATGCCCTCGACCTCCTCAGGGAAGATCTTCTCGCCGCCGGAGTTGATCGAGACGGAGCCGCGCCCGAGCAGCGTGATCGTCCCGTCGGCCTCGATCGTCGCGAAGTCGCCGGGGATCGAGTAGCGGACGCCCTCCGCGTCGGTGACGAACGTCTCCGCGGACTTCGCCGCGTCCTTGTAGTACTCGAGCGGGATGTTGCCGCGACGCGCCACCTTGCCCACGACTCCCGATCCGGGCTCGACCGCGCGGAGGTTCTCGTCGAGCACGACCGTGTCCATGATCGGCGTCACGGTCGGGCCGCCCTTCATCGCGGTCTTCCCGCGCTGGATGATCGTGTACCCGTTCGAGCCGCTCTCGGATGCACCGATCGCCTCCGTGAGGATGAGGTTCGGGAACCGCTCGAGGAACTGGTCCTTGACCGACGGGGAGAAGAGCGCGGCCGTGCTCGAGAGCGACACCCACGACGACAGGTCGAGCGCGGCGATCTCGGAGTCGTCGAACGCATCGAGCAGCGGGCGCGCCATCGCGTCGCCGGTGATCATCATGGCGTTCACGTTCTCGGCGGCGATGAGCCGCCACACCGCGGCCGGCTCGAAGCGCGCGACGAGGCACACCTTGTTGCCGACGAACGACCCGCCCATGACGCCCCATTGCGTCGCCCCGTGCATGAGCGGGGCGATCGGGAGCATCGTCGCCTGCGCGGGGTTCGCCAGACCCTTCTCCACCATGGCCTCGGGCCGGCTGATCCGCGTGTTGGTGACCGGGTCGATGCCACCACCCAGCGCGAAGAACACGTCTTCCTGGCGCCAGACGACGCCCTTCGGCATCCCCGTCGTGCCGCCCGTATAGAGGATGTAGCGATCGTCGGGTGACCGAGGCGCGAAGTCGCGATCGGGCGCGCCGCCGCCGAGCGCCTCCTCGTAGGGAGCCGACCCGAGTCCCGCGCCGCCGGCGTCGGTGCCGTCCTCGATGACGATCGAGTGGCCGAGCAGTGGGAGACGGTCGAGCACTCCGGCGACCCTGGGCGCGAACTCTCGTTGGTACACGAGCGCCTTCAGGTCGGCGTTGTCGAAGAGGTACGCGAGCTCGTCTTCGACGTAGCGATAGTTGATGTTCACCCACACGGCGCGCAGCTTGAAGACCGCCCAGAGGGTCTCGACCCATTCGACCGAGTTGAGCGCGTAGATCCCGACGTGGTCGCCGGGACCGATGCCACTGGCCGCGAGATGGTGGGCGAGCCGGTTCGCACGCTCCTCCACCTGCGCGTACGTGCGGCGCTTCCCCTCGCAGACCACGTACTCGCGCTCGCCGAAGTGGTCGACGGCGTGCTCGAAGAGATCAGCGAGGTTGAACTGCATCACGGGAGACGTTACGCGACGATCTGACGGGTCGTCAGGCAACGAGCTCGGCCATCACCCGCAGGGTCGTCTCGTCACCGCCGCCGAGGAGGATCGTGGTCACGGGCGTCGATCGCCACGCGTCGAGGCGCTCGGCGATCCGCTCCTTCGGCCCGACGAGCGAGATCTCGTCGGCGAAGGCGTCGGGAACCGCGGCGATCGCCTCGTCGCGCTTGCCCTCGAAGAAGAGGTCCTGGATGTGGAAGGCCTCGGCCTCGTAGCCCATGCGCGCCATGAGCTCGGTGTGGAAGTTCTTCGACTTGGAGCCCATGCCGCCGATGTAGAAGCCGAGCGCGGCCTTGATGGGCCAGAGCGCGGACGCGACGTCGTCGGCGACGCTCACGGAGACGTTCACGGCGATCTCGAACCCGGACGTCGCGGCAGCGAGCTGCTCCTCGTAGACCTCCGGACGGTACGGGGAGTAGTAGAGCGGCACCCAGCCGTCGGCGATCTCGGTGGCGAGGGCGACGTTCTTCGGGCCCTCGGCTCCGAGGAAGATCGGGATGTCGGCGCGCCGCGGGTGCGTGATCATCTTGAGGGGCTTCCCGAGGCCGAGCGCGCCCTCACCGCGGAAGGGCAGCGGGTAGTGCTCGCCGTCGCTCACGACGGGCGCCCCGCGCGCGAGCGCGTCGCGCACGATGCGGACGTACTCCCGCGTGCGTGCGAGCGGCTTGCCGAACGGGCGCCCGTACCAGCCCTCGACGACCTGGGGCCCGCTCACACCGATGCCGAGGCAGGCCCGGCCCTCGGAGAGACCGTCGAGGGTCATCGCGTGCATCGCCATGGTCGTCGGCGAGCGCGCCGAGATCTGCGCGATGCCGGTGCACAGGCGGACGCGCGAGGTCGCGGCGGCGACGGCGGCGAGCGGCGAGAACGCGTCCGAGCTCCACGACTCGCCCGTCCAGATCGAGTCGAAGCCCAGCTGCTCCACGAGCACCGCACGGTCGACGAGCTCGCGCGCCGGTTGCGGCGCGGCCGTCCAGTAGCCGAGCTGGAGACCGAGCTTCAGGTCGCGGGCCACGATGCGGGACCGTACCCGGTGACCGTCGGGGTTGGCGCTCCGACGCGCCCGCCTGGTTGACTCCCGGCCGCATGGATCGCACGCCGGTCATCGTCGGCATCGGGCTCTCCGACTACCCGAAGGCTCCGCACCTCAACACGGTGCAGCACCACGTGCTCGCGATGCAGCGGTGCCTGGCCGATGCCGGCATCGACAAGTCGGAGATCGACGGCTACGTCAACGCCAGCTCTGGCGGGATGATGGTCGACGATCCCGTGACGATGGCCGAGTACCTGCGGATCGACCACCGGTACATCGACGGGACGATGACGGGCGGCTCGTCCTTCGAGTTCCACGTGCAGCACCTCGCGGCCGCGATCCGGGACGGTCTGTGCGACACCGCGCTCGTGACGTACGGCTCCGACCAGCTGACGCGGATGGGTCGCAAGCTCGGGACCGGCGGGTTCCAGCGCGGCGGGCAGCGTGTCCCGGGGCCGGTGCAGTTCGAGGTGCCCTACGGCGGCTCCCTCGTCGGCTCGTACGCGATGTACGCGATGCGTCACATGCACGAGTTCGGCACGACCTCGGAGCAGCTCGCAGAGATCGCGGTCGGCGTGCGGGAGTACGCCGCGTTGAACCCGAACGCGATCTACCGCGATCCCATCACGGTCGACGACGTCGTGAACAGCCGGATGATCGCCGATCCCTTGCACATGCTCGACTGCTGCGCGATCACCGACGGCGGCGGGGCCTTCGTCATGACGACGGCCGAGCGAGCGCGCGACCTGCCGCAGCCACCCGTCTATGTCCTCGGGGCAGCGGGCGCGCAGACGCACTGGAACATCTGCCAGCAGACCGACTTCACGACCTCGGCGGGCGCGAAGGCCGGGCCGGTCGCGTTCCAGCGCGCGGGCGTGACGCCCGACGACGTCGACATGCTCATGTTCTACGACTCGTTCACGATCACCTGCCTCATCCTGCTGGAGAGCATCGGGTTCGTCTCCCGCGGGGAGGGCGGCCCGTTTGTGGCCGAGGGCCACCTCAAGCGCGGCGGCAAGTGGCCGCTCAACACCGACGGTGGCGGTCTCTCGTCGTGCCACCCCGGGATGCGCGGGATCTTCCTGATCATCGAGGCGGTCCGCCAGCTCCGCGGTCACGCGGGCGAGGCGCAGGTGCCGGATTGCGAGGTCGCGCTCGCGGCGGGCTCGGGCGGCTGGCTCAGCTGCATCGGCGTCGTGATCCTCGGGAAGGCGGCGCCATGACCCAGGGCGACGTCGTCACGGTCGACGAGTGGCAGAAGCCGCTCCCGGGTCCGGACGACGTGACCGCGCCGTACTGGAAGGCCGCGGCAGAGGGGCGCCTGCTCATCCAGGAGTGCGCGGCGTGCGGTCACCGGCAGTGGTACCCGCGCGCGCTCTGCACCGCGTGCGGTGCCGAACCCGGTTGGCTGGAGTGCACCGGCTCGGGCACGGTGCACACGTACACGGTCGTGCGGCAGATGGGGATGCGGCCGTTCCGCGACGAGCTGCCCTATGCCATCGCGATGGTCGAGCTCGAGGAGGGCCCGCTGGTCTTCGGCAACGTCACCGGCTGTGACGTCGACGACATCGAGATCGGGATGCCGGTGGAGGTGTGGTTCACCAAGGCCGACGACGAGATCGGCATCCCGAGCTGGCGCCAGCGCGCCCGCTGACGGGGGGAGCGCGCGGGCAAGCGTTACGGTGAGGCGATGCGCCGCATCACCTCGCTGCTGCTCGTCGCCGTCCTGTCGGCCGGCGCTCTGCTCCTCACCGCCACACCGTCGGGTGCGTCCGTGGCCGCCAAGACGAGCAAGTTCTGCAAGGAGCTGAAGAACGTCGACAGCAGCAACATCGGGAACCCGACGTCGAAGAAGGGCGCGCGCAAGGCCCTGCGCGAGCTGCGGAGGCTCGAGGGCGCCGCGACCGGCAACACGAAGACCGCGTTGCACACGATCGTCGATGCGTACGAGCGGATCGCCGACGGTGAGAGCGCGAGCAGGGTCTTCACCCGCGGCGGCGTGATCAAGGCGCTCGGCACGTTCGCACTGGCCGCGGGCAAGTGCTTCGCGAGCGATCTCCCGAACATCACCCTCCCGGACATCACCCTTCCGAAGCTCGGCACCTGACTCAGCGCGGCCGGCTGCCGTCACTCGGTGCGATGAACACGATCTCCGCCTCCGCGAGGCGCTCGCCCTCGCAGTCCGCGGTCCCCCAGACGAAGATCTTGCGGCCCTCGACCCGCGTGACGCCCGCCCCGTAGTCGATGCGGCGCCCCAGTGGCGTCGGGCGGATCATGCGCACGGTCAGCGTTCCCGTGTAGCCGGCGAGACCCGAGAGCGTCTGCGCGGCGCCCATGAGATCGTCGAACGCCGCGGCCACGAAGCCACCGTGCACGTGCCCGGCCGGGCCCTCGTACGCCGCCGAGTACGTCGCCCATCCCGTGGCGCGATCGGCGTGCAGGATCCACTGCACCGGTGCGGCGAGCGGGTTCGACCGGCCGCTGATGCCGCTGCGCTCGAGGAGCGCGCCGTCGTCGCCGCCGACCGACCCGAGCCCTCCCTTCGCGTGCAGTGACGGCATCGGCTCCATTCGATTCGCGATCGCCTCGACGTCGGTGGTGAGCGCGGCGACCGGCCCGAGGTCGTCGCACTCGTGCACGTCGAGGTGCGCGGCCAGCTCGATCACTCGTCTCACCGCGCGCACGAGCGCGTGCTTTGCCGCGCGCGGAGAGTCCTCGACCGGGTCGTGCGCGTCGTACGTCGAGCGCGCGTCAGGGGGAAGCGTCACGACAGGGCGTCACGGTCGCAGCGTCGGTTCGATCGTGCGCGGGCTCTGACCGCCCTCGAGGTACTGGATCGTCCCGGCGTCGCCCGACCGCAGCAGTGCCTCGACGGCCGCAGCGACGTCGTCCGGACTCAGGAACCGGGCGCCGTGCTCGTCCATGCGCGCCTTCCGCTCGCCGGCGACCATCGGCGTGTCGATCCCGCCCGGGCAGACCGCGGTGAGGCGGACGCCGGCTCGGCGGAGCTCTCCGGTGACACTGCGGACGAACCCGACGACACCGTGCTTCGTCGCCGTGTACACCGGATCGCCGGCATAGGGGATGAGCCCGGCGAGCGATGCGGTGACCGCGATGGCACCACCATCCTGATCGATCATCACCGGTGCGAGCGCGCGGACACCGAAGATGACGCCGTCGAGGTTGACGCGCAGCAGCGCGAGCGACCGCTCCACTGGGGTGTCGAGGAACGGCACGTCTTCGGATGCGGTCAGGATCCCGGCGTTCAGGTGCGCGAGCGCGAGACGCCCTTCCCGAGCGACGTCGTCTGCGAACGTGCTCCACGCGGTGGGGTCGCCGACGTCCAGGTGCACGAACCTGCCGCCGACCTCGTCGGCAACCCGCTTGCCGCCGTCGTCGTCGACGTCGACGACGACGACCGCCGCGCCCCCACGTGCGAGCCGCCGCGCGCTCGCCGCGCCGACCCCGGACGCGGCGCCGGTGACGACCGCGATCTCCTCGCTCATGGCTCGAGCACCACCTTGATGGAGCCCGAGGCGCGGTCGGCGGCGACGCGGAACGCCTCGGCGGCCTCGTCGAGCGGGAAGCGGTGCGTGATCAGCACGTCGGCGATCGTCGGGTCGGCCGCGAGGATCTCCGCGGCGTCGTCGAGATCGCGCCGGCCGTCGTGGATCCCGTACGTGATCGCCCACCGGAAGCCCAGCTCCTTCATGAGCGCGGGGATGCCCGGGATCGTGACCGGCACCCAGTGCGTGCTGAGGAAGAGCACCGTGCCTCCGGGTCGGCAGAGGTCGACGGCGCGCGCGAGCGCGTCCTCGGTGCCCGCGCACTCGACGACGACGTCGTACTCACCGTCGACGGTCGACGTCGCCCCGAGCCGCTCGCCCGCGGCGCGTTGGTGATCGTGCCGCGCGACGAGCGCGACCGCGCCTGCCGAAGGGCGCGCGGCCGAGACCGCGGCGAGCCCGATGCTCCCGGCACCCACGACGGCGACGCGGTCCCCGGGCGAGAGCCCGGCGATCCGGAGACCATGCACGGCGACGCCGACCGGCTCGACGAGGCACGCGTCGGCGGCGTCGAGTCCGCTCGGGCAGGGCACGAGCGCCGACTCGTCGACGACGATGGCATCCGCCATCCCTCCCGCGGTCCCGGTCCCTCGCGCGCGCTGCGCCATCGAACGGCAGCGCTGGGGATGCCCAGCGTCGCACTGGTCGCACGCGCCACACGGATCGTTCGGGTCGATCGCCACAGGCGTGCCGTCGTCGAGCACGCCGCCGAGCTCGTGGCCGAGAGGGAAGGGGATCGGGCCGAAGCCGATCATGTGCAGGTCGGAGCCGCAGATGCCGGCGGACCGCACGGCGACACGCACCCCTGTCCCAGGGTCGGGATCGGGGAGGTCGAGCACCTCGATCCCGCGCTCGGTGTTGCACACGCCCCGCATCCGTCGACTCCTCGGTGCGATGATTCGTGCCGGAGTGTACGGGAGCGACGATGACGACGACTGCGCTGCGCATTGAGCACCTCGAGTCGTGGACACGCGACGGGTACGCCCTCGTCGAGGGCTTCGTCGACCCCGCCACGTGCACGGCGATGCACGACCGCATCATCGAGGTGTGCCGCGACGCTGCTGCGGGTGTGCCGATCGGCGACTCGCTCGTCGATCCGGAACGCAACGCGTGGAATGACGCCCGCGAACCCGAGGACTTCGTGTCGAAGGTCTTCGTCCTCCACACCTGGGATCCGATCTTCGGCGCGTTCGCCCGTGACGCGCGGGTCCTCGCGGTGATGCACGAGCTGCTCGGACCGGACGTCGACTGCTTCCTGTCGCAGTTCATCTTCAAGAACCCGGGGGCGATCGGGCAGCCCTGGCACCAGGACTCGCTCTACTTCCCATTCGACCCCGACCACCAGGTCGGCGTGTGGCTCGCCGTCACGGACGCGACACCGACGAACGGGCCGCTCTCGGTGCTCCCCGGCTCGCACCGCGAGCCGGTGCACGAGCACGTGCCCGACCAACGGCCCGAGGCGAACCTCGGGTACACGGAGATCGTCGACATGGACTTCGGCGACGCCCGTCAGGTGCTGATGCGCGCCGGGGACGTGCTCCTGTTCGACAGCCACCTCATGCACTGCTCGACCGACAACAAGTCGGGAGGGCGGCGCGCTGCCATGGTGTACCACTACGCGCTCGCAGGCACGGTCGACCGCACGTACGCGCAGCTCCGTGAGCACGCGGACGCATTGGGGGAGATGCCCGACGACGTCCGCTCGGCCGCCGAGCGGGGCGAGCGCGACTCGCCCTACTTCTGGATGCCGGTGCTGCGAGACGGCAAGGCGGTCATGTGACCTAGCCGCCCGTCACCTCGGACGGCACGATGTCGAGGTAGCGCTCGAGGTTGCGGTGGAGGCTCTCGATGCGCATCTCTTCGTTCGAGAGCGTGAGGTGCGTGAAGCCCGGCTGGTGCAGACCGCGCTGGACGTGCTGCAAGTTCGCGATGTCCTGGTTGAAGACGCCGCCGACGTCGGCCGTCGCGGCGTCCATGGTGACGTCGACGGGTCGGCTGCGCGCCGCGCCGTCGGGGAGCCGGTTCAGGAACATGAGGTCGAGGAAGGACTCGTCGGGCGTAGCACCAGGGCGCGTCCGCACGACCGCGAGGCTCTCGACGAGGAACACCGGTGAGATGTTGGGGAAGCAGTTGTACTGGTGCAGGTCGGTGACCTGGGCGTCGGTGAACGCCGTGAGGTCGACACCCTCCGCCGCGGCGCGCTCGCGGATCATCCGCGCCAGGAGCGCGCGCACCGATTCGCCTGCGGCGCGCTCGGGCACCGGGCCGGGATCCTCGCGACCGGGGCGTCCGACGCGCTCGCCCTGCGTCGCGCAGAACGACTCCCAGATCTCCTGGTCGGACGCGCCGGCACGCAGCCGCGGGCTGGGGAGGCCGTAGGGCTGGTTCAGGCGTCCGTGACGCTCCCACACCTCTTGTGGGCCGTTGACGTCGTCGGTCGACGGGATCATCTGCCGGTGGATGCCCTGCACGTGATAGGTCTCGCTGAACGCGTCGATGCCGGCCTTCCAGTTGCACGGCACCGGGATGGTCACGATCGCGCGGCACGTGTACTCGTCCGGTCGAAGCCATGCGGTCTCGTCGACGACGGGCGCGAGGAACTCCTCGAGCGGCTCGGCCGCGAGGTCGAGGTTCACGAAGACGAGCGCGCCCCATGTCGCGACCTGTACCGATCGCAGGGCGTACTCCTCGTTGCGGATCACGCCGAAGCCCTTGCGTGAGGGGACCTCGCGAAGCCGGCCGTCGAGGTCCCAGCACCAGCGGTGGTACATGCAGCGGATCTCGGTGCGGCCGCTCCCGGATCCGTGGCACAGCTCGTTGCCCCGGTGGAGGCACACGTTCTGGAAGCCGCGCAGGACACCGTCGTCGCCGCGCACGAGCAGCACCGAGAGCGGGCCGCACGTGTGCTCGTACCAGTCGCCCGGCTCCAGCACGTGGTCGACGGTGCAGGCGAGCTGCCACACGTGAGGCCAGAGCCGCTCCAGCTCGAGGGCGGCGAACTCGGGCGACGTGTAGCGCGACGCGGGCACCCGCACCGGTGTGCGCTCGGCGCGCACCTCGCCGACCGTCGCGCCGACGGGCGCCTCGTTGGTCACCTCACCCGCGTACGCGGGGCCGCCGGGCGCGGCGTCGCGGATGCCCGTCACGCCGACACACCTTACGGGGTCCGCCGAAGAGCAATATCCTGCTCCGGTGCCCGCAACGCTGGTCGGCGCGACGATCTCGGCGGACTCGCACGTCACCGAGCCCGAGGATGCGTACGCCCAGATCGATCCGCGGTTCCGCGACCGCGCGCCGAAGCTCGTCCATCTCGAGCAGATGGGCGCGACGATGATCACCGATCCCGGCAGCTCGCATCAGGCCTATGTCCCGTACTCGATCGTCGCCGGCGCGGGCATCCCCGCCGAGGAGCTCGGGTTGACGAGCGGTCGACGCTGGGACGAGCTCCACCCCGGGGGATACGACGCGGCGGCGCGACTGGAAGAGCAGGATGTCGACGGCGTCGTGGCCGAGGTGCTGTACCCCTCGGTCGGCATGCTGCTCTGCAACCACCCGGACTTCGACTACAAGAAGGCTTGCTTCGACGCGTACAACCGGTGGCTCGCCGAGTGGTGCTCGCTCGCGCCCGATCGACTCGTCGGCGTCGGCCAGACGGCCATGCGCTCACCCGACGAGGGCATCACGGACCTCGAGGCGATCCGTGCCCTCGCGCTCCGTGGCGTGATGCTGCCGGGCATCCCCGCGGTCGCGGACTACGACGACCCGGTCTACGACGCGTTCTGGGACGCGGCGTCGGACCTCGGCCTCCCGGTGTCGTTCCACATCCTCACGGGCGGCGACGGCGGGATCGCCAGCGACGCGTACCGCGGGCCGAAGATGAACAGCTTCCTCGGCATCATCCGCGGCAACCAGGACCTCATCGGCACGTTGATCTTCGGCGGCGTCTTCGAGCGCCACCCGGGGCTGCGGGTCGTCTGCGTCGAGGCCGACGCCGGGTGGGCGCCGCACTGGATGCACCGTGCCGATCACGCCTACCGCCGGCACCGCAACTGGCTGAGCACGGACACGCTCTCGCGGCTGCCCTCGGAGGCGTTCCGGGAGCACGTGTACCTGACCTTCCAGGACGACCTGGTCGCGTTCCGCATGCTCGACCTGCCGGCGCCGGTCGCGATCGACATCGACCACCTGTTGTGGGCGAACGACCACCCCCACTCGGACGCGACCTGGCCGAACTCGCAGGAGCTGCTCGCCGAGCACACCGCCCACCTCACCGACGACCAGCGGGATCGGATCCTCCGGCGATCGACCGCGAACCTCTACTCGATCCCCGTCCCGGAGCGTGACTCGTTCGCGTCTTGAAACACGTTCCAGTCGCGGTCAGAATCCCCCGGCCTGGTCGTACTGTCCGAGAGACGCAACGGCCCACCTGCGCCACCGGGGCGCGGTGACGGACCGACAAGGGGGGAAGGGTGAGAAGGATTCGTTGGGCGGCACTCGTCGCCATGGCGGCGCTCGCGACGTCGATGACGACGGCGATCGCATCGGCGCAGGGCGGCAACGAGAAGCCACAGGCCACCGACATCGGCATCACCGAGGACACCATCAGGGTGGCGGTGATCGCCGACGTCGAGAACCCGCTCCGGCCCGGGCTCTTCCAGGGCTCGAAGGACGGCGTCGAGGGCTGGGCCAAGAACCTCAACAAGCACGGGGGGCTCGCGAACCGGAAGGTCGAGGTCGACTTCATCGACTCGAAGCTCTCGGCCGACGATGCCCGGAACGCGTTCATCAAGGCGTGCTCCGAGGACTTCGCCGTGGTGGGTGCCACCGCGCTCTTCACCAACAACGTGGACGACATCGAGAGCTGCGTCGACAAGGCGGGTGCGGCGACCGGGTTGCCCGACATAGCAGTGGTCACGACCGAGGTGGCGCAACAGTGCTCGCCGACGACGTTCGGCATCAACCCGCCGACCCTCGTCTGCGACACGCAGACCGAGCACCCGCAGACGTACCAGGCGAACGCCGGGCGCGCCTTTTACTACGAGAAGAAGTTCGGCAAGGACATCCACGGCATCTTCATCTTCACGTCGGACCTCAAGTCCGCGAACAACGCCAACCGGGGGTCGATGACCCAGATGCAGACCGCCGGCATCAAGGCCGACGACCAGATCGACGTCTCGGCGCTCGCGACGCAGAGCGCGTACACGCCCATCATCCAGGCGATGAAGGACGACAGCTCGAACTACGCCCAGAGCGGCTCGGATTACAACTCGACGGTCACCCTGCGCAAGGAGGCGAAGCTCCAGGGCCTCACCGACCCGAAGATCATCTGGGACTGCACCCTGCAGTGCTACGACCGCCGGCTCGTCGAGCAGGGCGGTGGCGACGTCGAGGGTCAGTACGTCTCGCTGCTGTTCCTCCCGTTCGAGGAGGCGAGCAAGAACAAGGAGCTGAAGGCCTTCGTGAGCACCGTCGGCAAGGACAAGGCCGACGGCTTCGGCGCCCAGGCGTGGGCATCGGGAGTGCTCTTCCAGCAGGCGGTCGACAAGATCGTCGACAAGAGCGGCGTCAACGGGATCACGCGCAAGGCGCTGCTCGACGAGCTCAACACCGGCTTCCACAAGTTCAACGCCAACGGGATGATCGGGAACGTCGACGTCTCGGGCCACAAGCCCAGCGCGTGCTTCGTGCTGATGCAGGTGAAGAACGGCAAGTTCGTGCGGGTGACCCCGACGAAGCCGGGCACCTTCAACTGCGACAGCCGGAACCTGAAGACGACGAAGCTCGACCTGATCACGGGGTAGTCGAGACCGCTCGGATCGGGGTGCCGTGGTCACGAGCCACGGCACCCCGCGCGTGGTCTCTTGATCGGGGTTGCACCCGACGACAGGATGAGCCCGCGCAGGAGTGACCAGGGGGGACCATGAGACGAGTTCGTGTTCGAGGGGCAGTGCTCGCAGTGGCGCTCCTGGCGGCCGTCACCGCGACCGGCACGGTCGGTGTCGCCGGCGCGCAGGGCGGCAAGGAGTCGCTCGAGGCGACCGACGTCGGCATCACCGCCGACACGATCCGCATCGCGGTGCTCGCCGACGTGGAGAACCCGCTCCAGCCCGGGCTGTTCCGCGGGTCCCCGGACGCGATGAAGGGCTTCGAGAAGTTCATCAACGCCAACAAGGGCCTCGCCGGGCGCAAGCTCAAGGTCGACTTCATCGACACGAAGCTCTCCGCCGACGAGACGCGGAACGCGATCGTGCAGGCGTGCGAGAACGACTTCGCCCTCGTCGGGACGACCTCGCTGTTCGTGAACAACATCGACGACATGGTCGGATGCGTGAACAGCGCGGGACAGGCCGTCGGGCTCCCGGACTTCCCGGTGCTCACGACCGAGCCGGTGCACCAGTGCTCCCCGGTCTCGCACCCCATCAACCCGCCGACCCTCGACTGCACCACGATCGACCAGCACCCGCAGACGTACCGTGCGAACACCGGCGCGACGCTGTACTACCTGAAGAAGTTCAAGTCGTTGAGCGGCGTGTTCCTGTACCCGTCGGACCTGAAGTCCGCCAAGAACTCCCAGGTCCCGATCTTCACCGCACAGCAGCAGCAGGGGATCAAGCTCGAGCGCGACTTCGACGTCTCTGCGCTCGCGCTGCAGAACGCGTACACACCGATCGCCCAGAACATCAATGACAACGACGTGACGTACGCGCGCAGTGGGCTCGCGTTCAGCTCCACGGTCACGCTGCGCAAGGAGGCGAAGATCCAGGGCGTCACCAGCGTCAAGGTCTGGGACTGCTCGATCCAGTGTTACAACAGGGAGCTCGTCGAGCAGGGTGGCGCGGACGTCGAGGACCAGTACGTGTACCTGACGATCGTCCCGTTCTTCAACGAGGCAAAGGCGAACAAGATGACCGCCAACTTCGTGAAGTACACGGGGAAGGACAAGGTCGACGGGTTCGGCGCCCAGGCATGGACCGCCGGCGTGTACTTCCGCGACGCCGTCAACGCGGTCGTGAAGGCGGGCGGCAACAACGCGCTCACCCGTGAGCGCGTGCTCGAGGCCGCCGGCAAGATCAACGGCTTCACCGCGGAAGGCATGATGGGACCGACCGACGTCGGGAACCGCCTCCCGTCATCGTGCTTCGCGCTGATGCAGGTGAAAGGCGGGGAGTTCACCCGCGTCTTCCCGAAGAAGCCGGCGTCGTTCGACTGCAACAAGAAGAACCGCGTGACGCTCAAGCTCGACCTCATCACCGGCTGAGACCAACAGAAGGGCGCGTGTCGTGGCGGCAGTGACGCAGCGGCTCAGGGTTCGTCAGCACCGGTCGACGCTGATCGCGGCGCTCGTGGTCGCGATCTTCGTCGGGTACGTCGTCCAGGAGTCGTGGGCCGGCCGCGAGGTCAACGGCGACTCGCTGCTCTTCTTCCTGATCGTCGGGATCACGCTGGGATCGATCTACGCCGTCGCCGCGGCCGGCCTGGTCGTGACGTACACGACGTCGGGCATCTTCAACTTCGCCCAGGGCGCGATGGGGATGTTCCTCGCGTTCATCTACTGGGAGCTCAAGGTCAACGCGGGCATCCAGACGTTCGTCGCCCTCGTCCTCACCGTGCTCGTCGCGGCACCGATCCTCGGCGCGGCCATCGAACGCTTCTTCATGCGCAGGCTGACCACGGCACCGCTCGTGTCGCAGCTCGTGGTGACGATCGGCTTGATGCTGTTCCTCATCGGGCTGGCGGCGACGCTGTGGGACCCGAACGAGACACGTTCCATCGGCACGTTCTTCGGCAGCGACGGTTTCAACATCGGTCAGACGTTCGTGCCGTGGTACCGGCTGATCACCGTGGTCGCGGGCTTGCTGCTCGCGCTGGGGATCCGGCTGCTCCTCTACCGGACGCGACTCGGCGTGGCGATGCGCGCGGTCGTCGACAACCGCGACCTGGCGGCGCTCAACGGCGCACGGCCGGGCCTGACGTCACAGTTCTCGTGGGCCCTCGGGACGTCGATGGCCGCGCTCGCGGGCATCTTCCTCGCCGAGGAGCTGTCGACCCTCTCGATCGAGACGCTCACCCTGCTCATCATCGACGCATTCGCCGCGGCCATCATCGGTCGGCTCAAGAGCCTGCCGATGACCTACGTCGGCGGGATGATCATCGGGCTCTCGCTGTCGTTCCAGGCGAACTTCCTCACGTGGTCGGGGCGATGGAGCCCGGCCGGGCAGGCGATCCCGACCATCATCCTCTTCGGCGCGCTCCTCTTCCTTCCCCAGGCGCGCATCGAGGGCCGTCGCATCGGGAAGGTGATCACGCCGCGTCTGCCCACGATCAAGCGGGCCTTGGTCGGCTTCGCGGTGCTCATCGTCGTCGTGTTCCTGCTCGTCGGGATCCTCTCGCGCCCCGACGTGCGCACCGTGGGCCTGGCGATGGTCACCGCGTTCGTCATGTTGTCGCTGGTCCCGCTCATCGGCTGGTCGGGCCAGATCTCGCTCGCGCAGATCACGTTCGTCGGCATCGGAGCCTGGGCCGCCGTCGAGTTCGCCGACGGCGGGGGCCAGGTGTTCGGGCTCGAGATCTTCTCCGCCGGGAGCCCCTGGCTCCTGTTCGTCGGTGCGATCGTCGCGGTGCCCATCGGCGTGCTCATGGCGCTGCCCGCGCTCCGACTCCAGGGTCTGTACCTGGCGCTCGCGTCGCTCGCCTTCGCGCGCCTCGCCGAGTTCGTGATCTTCGATCAGCCGGAGGTCTTCGGGGGCGCGGGTCGCCGCCTCGCCGATCTCGAGGTCTTCGGTACGAACGTCACCGAGCCGTTCACGTTCCTCGGGCTCGACTTCCCCCAAGACGCCGGATTCGTCATCGTGATCACGGTCATGTTCTGCATCTTCGGCTTCGGGATCGTGATGCTGCGCCGCAGCGCGTTCGGGCGGCGTCTCGAAGCGATGAAGGACAGCCCGGCCGCGTGCGCGACGCTCGGCGTGAACCTGCTGACGACGAAGGTCGCGGTCTTCGCGCTCTCGGCCGCGATCGCCGGGTTCGGCGGCGCGATGCTCGGGATGCTGCGCGGCTCCGCGGCGACGGTCAACTTCCAGGTGCTGCAGGGTCTGCCGTACGTGATCCTCATCGTCGTCGGCGGTGCGTCGGTCGTGAGCGGTGCCCTGCTCGGCGGGTTCTTGTTCCAGCTCCCGGTGTACCTCGTCGACAAGATCGGCGAA
>DATBSK010000055.1:0-14867 GCA_036559825.1 Acidimicrobiia bacterium
GTCGGCTCGCTGCGGCGCAGGGTACCTGCGCCGCGGTCGCTCGCCTCGGTGATCACGACGAGGTGGCGCAGCGCCGGCAGCACGCGGCGGACCTCGGCGACCATCGGTGCGAACGAGCGCTCGAACACCAGCGCCACCGCGTCCGAGTTGTCGAGCATGTATCTGAGCTCGTCGGCCACGTACCGGTAGTTGACGTTGATGACCGAGGCCCGCGCCTTGTAGATGCCGAGCTCGGCCTCGATCCATTCGGCCCGGTTCCAGGCGAGCACGGCGACGTGGTCGCCGGGCCCGATGCCCGCGTCGAGGAGGTGGTGGGCGACCCGATTCGCGCGGGTGTCGAGCTCCGCGTAGCGCAACCGAACGTCCCCGGCCACCAGCGCGACGCGCTCCGGCACCGTGTCCGCGACGACCTCGAACAGGTCCGCGAGGTTGAACACTCGTCCCGCGACGGTGGGAGTGGAGTTGCCGGGCACGGTCGATGAGTAGAACATGTTCCAGTTGCGTGGAGCAAGGCATGCAGGAAGCCGCTGAGTGACCGACACCGCAGGGCTGCTCGACGGCCGCGCCGCCGTGGTCTCCGGCATCGGACCCGGGATGGGACGAGCCATCGCGCTCGAGCTCGCGCGTGCCGGCGCCGATCTCGCCCTCGCGGCGCGGCGGGGCGCCTCGATGGCACCGGTCGCCGACGAGGTCCGAGCCCTCGGGCGTCGCGCGGTGTGCGTCCCGACGGACATCTCCGATCCCGAGGCCTGCGCGCGGCTGGCCGACGCCGCTGCGCGCGAGCTCGGTCGCATCGACGTCCTCGTGAACAACGCCTTCGCGGAGGAGGACTGGCACGATCCCTTCGACGGCTTCGATCCGGAGCGGTGGCGCGCGCCGATCGATGTGAACGTCTTCGGGACGCTCACGCTCACACAGGCGTGCGTGCCCCATCTCAAGAAGGTCGCCGCCGGGCACGGAGGCGCGTCGATCGTCATGATCACGACGCTGTCCGTGAAGAACCCCGTCCCCCTGCTCGCGGGCTATGCATCGTCGAAGCGGGCGCTCACGACCGCCGCGCAGGTGCTCGCCAAGGAGCTCGGGCCGGCGAAGGTGCGGGTCAACTGTGTCGCCCCCGGCCACATCCGCGGCCGGAGCCTCGACGAGTACTTCGAGTGGATCGCGGCCCGACGGGGGATCACATCCGACGATGTCGCCGACGAGATCGCGTCGCTGAACGCGATCCACCACCTGGCGACCCCGGAGGAGATCGCGCCGGCGGTGCTCTTCTTCGCCTCCGACCTCTCGCGCGCGATCACGGGCCAGACGCTCGACGTGAACTGCGGTCGTACCATGACATGAAGGGGTGAGTGAGCTTCGATGCTGTTGAAGGACAAGCGTTGCATCGTGTCGGGTCTCGGACCGGGGCTCGGCAAGGAGATCGCGATGGCGTTCGCTCGCGAGGGCGCCGACGTCGCGCTCGGCGCGCGCACCGAGTCGTACCTCGAAGAGGTCCACGCAGAGATCGAGGCGATGGGCCGGCGCGCCGTCCACGCTCGCACCGACATCACCGATCCGACGCAGTGCGACGCGCTCGTCGACGCGTGCGTGAGCACGTTCGGTGGCGTCGACGTGCTCGTCCACAATGCATTCGCCCCTGACGTCTTCCAGCTCTTCGAAGACGTCGACCTCGCGGCGTGGCGGCACATCATGGACGTCAATCTGTTCGGGAGCCTCCAGCTGACGAAGTCGGTCATCCCGGTGATGAAGGAGCAGGGCGAGGGGTCGATCGTCTTCGTGAACTCGATGATCATCCGCAAGATCCTCCCGCTTCAGGGCGGCTACGCGACCTCGAAGGGCGCGCTCATGACCGCCGCGCAGGTCCTCGCCAAGGAGCTCGGGCCCCACAAGATCCGTGTCAACTCGATCGTGCCGGGCTGGATGTGGGGACCGTCGGTCGAGGGCTACTTCGCGATGATGGAGTCACAGACCGGCAAGACCAAGCAGGAGTCGTACGACGAGATCGCGTCAGCGATCGCGCTCGGCGAGATCCCGACCGACGACGACACCGCGAACGCCGCGGTGTTCTTCGCCTCCGACCTGTCGTCGGTCATCACGGGGCAGGCGCTCGACGTGAACGGCGGCGAGGTGTTCCACTGAGCAGTGCCGCGGCCGCCGCGGGTGCGGTGGACGCAGCCGCAGCTCGCGTCGGTGCCGACCTTGGCGTCGACGGTGTCGCGATCCTGCGCGAGCGCGCCGAGATCCTCGGGATCGAGCCTGCCGGCACCGTCTCGGCCGGGGGCACCTGCCGGCTCCTGCGGGCTCGCGACGGCCGATGGGTTGCCGTCAACCTCGCGCGCCGTGCTGACCTGGAGCTGCTCGCGGCGTGGATGGGGCGGGAGTGGGACGGCGCCGCCTGGGACGCCGTCGCTGGGCACCTGGTGACGGTCGACGCCGAGTCCGCGGTCGAGCGCGCACAGCTCCTCGGGATCCCCGCCGCGGTCGCGGTGGCGGCTGCATCCGACGCATCGCCGGTGCGCGTCGCGGCGGGACGCGCCTCGCGCGGTCGCGACACGCCCGCCGTGCTCGACTGCTCGGCGCTCTGGGCCGGCCCCCTGTGCGCGCGGCTGCTCGGTCTCGCGGGTGGGTTCGTGCAGAAGGTCGAGCTCGCAGGGCGCCCGGACGGCGCGCGCGGCGGCCATCCTGAGTTCTGGGACCGTCTGAACGGTGGCAAGCGGGAGGTCACCGTCGAGCCAGCCGATCTTCCTCGCCTGGTCGAAGAGGCCGACGTGGTCGTCACGAGCGCGCGCCCTCGTGCGATCGAGCAGCTCGGTCTCGACCTCGTTCGGCGGGCGCGCGACGACGGGCTGGTCTGGGTCTCCATCACCGGTTACGGCTTCGAGGGCGTCTGGCGCGACCGGGTCGCGTTCGGGGACGACGCCGCGGTGGCGGGCGGCCTCGCCGTGGCCGCGGGTGGGCCGGACGCACCGGTGTTCGTCGGCGATGCACCGGCCGATCCCCTCGCCGGCCTCCACGCCGCCCGGGCAGCAGCCGCGTGCCTCCGCGCGGGGCACGGCGGGGTCGTCGACGTGTCGATGCGCGACGCCGTCGCGCACGCCATCGCCGATGCCCGCTACGGTCAAGGACGTCAGGAGGTGGCGTGATGGCTCGACTCGACCTGCCCGACGGCGACGCTCCGGAGATCGCACGCGTCTGGGACCTGCGGCCCGAGATGGGGGAAGCCGTGCGCGACCTGTCGATCGCGGTGTACCAGAAGAGCCAGCTGCCGGCGCGCGTCCGGGAAGCCGCGCGCATGCGCATCGCGGAGATCAACGGCTGCCTGGTGTGCCAGGGATGGCGGATCCCCGAGCTGGCGGAGCAAGGCGTCACGGAGGAGCTCTACGCGCACGTCGGCGAGTGGCGCGAGCACGCTGAGTACTCCGAGCCCGAGCGCCTCGCGATCGAGTACGCGGAGCGGTTCGCGCTCGACCACCGCAGCATCGACGACGCCTTCTTCGCACGGTTGAAGGAGCACTTCACCGACCCGGAGATCCTCGATCTCACGATCTGCATCGGCAACTGGGTCGCGTTCGGTCGCCTCACGATGCTCCTCGACCTCGACGAGGCGTGCGAGACCCGGCTCCGCGAGACGGCCTGAGCGTCGCCCGGCGATGACCCCGGCGACGACGGCATCGCGTCCCGACCTCTTCGACCTCGACCTCTTCGCCGACGGGCCTCCGCACGACCTCTTCCGCCGTCTGCGCGCCGAGGCGCCGGTCTGCTTCCTCCCGGAGCCCGGTGGCCCGGGCTACTGGGGCGTCTTCACCTACGACGACCTGATCGAGGTCTCGCGTCATCCCCAGACGTTCGGCTCCCACCCGAACACGATGATCCGCGACCCCGACGACGACAGCACCGAGACGAGCGCGGCCGGCGAGCTGATGCTCAACCAGGACCCGCCGCGGCACACGCAGCTCCGCAAGCTCGTGAACAAGGGGTTCACGCCGCGCCAGATCAGCGCGCTCGAGCCGCGCATCCGGGAGCGAGTGGTCGCGATCCTCGACGCGAGCGCGGCGAAGGGGACGTTCGACCTCGTCACTGACGTCGCGGTGGAGGTGCCCCTCCAGGTCATCGCGGAGCTCGTCGGCGTGCCCGAAGACGAGCGTCACCAGGTCTTCACGTGGACCGAGCGGATGATGAGCCTCGACGACCCGGAGATGGGGGGCACGCTCGAGGACGCGCGCACCGCGATCGCGGAGATGTTCGCGTATGCCGACCGCCTCGCCGCCGAGCGCAACGCGGGTGACGGCACCGACCTCCTGTCGGTGCTGCTGCGCGCCGAGGTCGACGGCGATCGTCTCACGACCGTCGACGTCGACCTGTTCTTCATGCTCCTCATGAACGCCGGGAGCGAGACGACGCGCAACCTCATCACCGGCGGCACGCTCGCACTCTTCGAGCACCCGGACGAGCGCGAGCGGCTCACACGCGAGCCCGAGCTCCTCCCGACTGCCATCGAGGAGATGCTGCGCTGGGTCACGCCGGTCACGCACTTCCGCCGGACGGCGAGGGCCGACACGGTGCTCGCCGGGCAGACGATCCGGGCCGGCGACAAGGTCGTCATGTGGTACGCGTCGGCGAACCGTGATGACGCACACTTCGCCGACCCCGACCGGTTCGACGTCGGTCGCGACCCGAACGAGCACGTGGCGTTCGGTGCCGGTGGCCCGCACTTCTGCCTCGGTGCCAGCCTCGCTCGTCTCGAGGCGCGGGTGATGTTCGAAGAGCTGCTGCAGCGCATGCCGGGGCTCGTACCTGCCGGCCCCGCCAAGCGGCTCGGCTCGAACTTCATCAACGGGATCACGTCACTCCCGGTCCGCGCCGACTGAGCGCAGCCGGCATGGCAACCCTCGGTGACAAGCGCGCCGTCGTCACGGGCGCAGCGAGCGAGCCCGGCCGCGGCCTGGAGCGCGCCCTGCGGGACGGCGGCGCGAGCGTGCTGGGCCTGGCGGACGCCGCCTACGAGAACCGGGCCGGTGCCGAGGCCGCGTTCGCAGCCGCGCAGCAGGAGCTCGGTGGCCCCTTGGACGTCGTCGTCCACACGGCGATGCCGGCCGTCGCGTACGAGCCCGTCGACTTCGCGACGGTCGACGACGCGCGCTGGCACGCGGTGTGGGAGGTCGCGATGCGGAGCGCGCTGTTCGTGCTCCAGGCAGCCCATGGCCAGATGTCCGGCCGCGGCGGGAGCGTAGTGATGGTGACGCCCACGGTCGCGATGTCGGGCGCCGCGCGGCTGGTGCCGTACACGACCGCGGTCGAGGGGCAGCGCCTCCTCGCGAAGGCGGCCGCGCGCCAGTGGGGCCCGGACGGGATCCGCGTCAACTGCCTCGCGCCGGCCCCGGAGCACGTGCCGATCGGCGTCGACTCGATGAGCGTCTCGCTGGCTGCGCCCGCGCTCGGCGGGCCGGGTGACGTCGAGGCGGATCTGGGGCCGGTGGTGGTGTGGCTCGCGAGCGATGCCGCGCACTTCGTGACCGGCGCGACGGTCTGTGCCGACGGCGGCGTCTGGATGGCTCCGTGACCGGGCGGCTCACCGGTCGTACGGTCGTCGTGACCGGAGCGGGCCAGGGGGTCGGGGAGGGCATCGCGCGTGCGTGCGCGTCGGAAGGCGCGAACGTCGTGATCGCGGCCCGTCGCGCCGAGACCGGCGAGCCGGTCGCGGCGGCGATCCGGGCTGACGGCGCCGAGGCGGTGTGCATCGTCACCGACGTGACGAGCCGTGCCGCGATGACGCGCTGCGTCGAGGAGACCGTGGGGCGCTACGGCGGGCTCGAGGTCATGGTGCACAACGCGTACCGGGGCGGATCACCCCACCGACTCGAGGACGCGGACGTCGAGCTCTGGGAGCACAACTCGCGCACCGCGGTCTGGGGTTCGTACTACAGCGCGGTGCTCGCGTACCCGCACCTCGCCGCTGCCGGCGCTCGAGGTCGTCTCATCCTCGTCACCTCCCCGGCCGGCGTGGAGGGCAGCGCCAACATCCCGCTCTACTCGCCGGTGAAGGCGGCCCAGCGCGCGATGGCGAAGAGCCTCTCCCGCGAGTGGGGACCGCTCGGGATCACGGTCAACTGCATCGCGCCGGTGGCCGCGAGCCCGGCGCTGATCGGCGCGTTCGAGCAGAACCCCGTGCTCAAGGAGCGGGTGGAGGCGCGAACCTCGCTGCGCAGGATCGGCGACCCGGAGCGGGACATCGGCTCGGTCGCAGTGTTCCTCGCCAGTGACGACGGCGCGTACGTCACCGGGCAGACGATCGTCTGCGACGGCGGCAGCTTCATGGGCCTGTGAGCAAGCGATGACCGACGATCCCACGCCCCTCGACCGGGCGCTCGGGGCGCGGCCCGACCTGCAGGGGCCGCTGCACGACCTGCAGGGCGCGTTGCGTGCCGGGCCGGTCGAGCCGCCGCTGCTCGACGCCTGCGAGTCGCTCATCCGACACCGGCTCGGGGTGCCCGTGTCCGGCACGGTCCCCGATCCGGGGGATCCGGGCCTCGACGCGAGGACGCGTGCCGTGCTCGTCGTCGCCGAGCAGTTCGTCGTCGACCCGCACGGGATCGACGACGACATGCGCGACCGGCTGCTCGACCACTGCTCGCTCGCGGAGCTCGCGACGCTCATGCCGGCGTTCGCCGTGTTCGACGCCCTCGCCCGGATGGAGGCAGTCTTGGTCGAGCGACCCATCTTGGAGGAGCGAACGGAAGCGTCGCCGGGTAGCCCGGCGACGCAGTGAGCGACCCATCCTGGAGGAGGAAAGCTGATGGCGCGTCACCGCATCCCTGCCGACGTTCTCGAGCACAACCCCGACGCAGCCGCCGCGTTCTGGCGGCTGTACGGCATCGTGTGGAGCCACGGGACCGTCGACCAGCCGACGAAGGAGGTCGCTCGGCTCCGGAACGCGCGCACGACGGGGTGCAACTACTGCAAGGCGATCCGATTCGAGGGGGCGCGACGGGGCGGTCTCACCGAGGACCGCGTCGACCTCATCGACGACGACTACGCGTGCAGCGCGCTCAGCGCTCGCGACAAGGCCGTCATCGGGTACGTGGACACGATGCTGCACGACCCGCACGGAATGTCCTCCGCGCAGCGCGCCGCGCTCGACCGAGAGCTCGACCCCGGTCAGCTCGTGGAGCTGACGCTCGGCATCGGCTTGTTCCACGGCTTCTCGAAGATCGCGGTCGCGCTCGGCCCGCCGCCCGAGATGCCGACGATGGTCGTGCCCACCCCCGACTGGCCGCGCTGACCGCACGCACCGTCAGCCGTAGCCGTCGCCGGCGAGCGCCCGCGCGGCGGCGAGCCCGCTGACACCCGCGCCGACGACGACCACGCGCGCACCCGCGCGGGCGACGTCCGCGACCTCCTCGGCCGCGCGGACGCCGGACAGCAAGGAACCGTGCACGGTGGCGGCATGGCCTGCCGAGGTCGCCTCGCCGGCGAAGAAGAGCTGGTGGTCCACGGGTGCGGCCAGCGCCCGCCGATCGTCGTTCGAACCGCCGACCCCGATGAACGAGTACGACCCGAGCGCGTAGGGGTCGGCGGTCCAGCGGCTGACGAGGGAGCCGGTCGGATCGGGGACACGACGCCTGCTCGACCTCGAGGCGCGCGCGACAGGTGATCCGGGCGTCACGGCACCCGCGGTCGCCGCCGTGCCGGCGAGGAACCGGCGGCGGCTGATCTCGGAGCCGTTCACGCGAGCCGCGTCAGCTGAGTGACTCGGCGATCTCGAGCACTCGCATGCGGAGCCGGTCGCGATCCACGACGTCGTCGACGAGCCCCCACGCGCGCGCCTCGTCGGCGGTGATCGTGCCGTCGCGCAGCAGCAACGACAGCGTGCGTTGGCGCCCGGCACGGCGCGTGATCGACACCGTGCCTCCCGCGCCCGGCACGAGGCCGAGTCGCTGCTCGGGCAGGCCGATGCGGGCGTCGTCGGCGGCGACCACGTGCGCGGCGAACGCCGGCAGCTCGATGCCGGCGCCGAGGCACGCGCCGTGCAGCCCGACGACGAGGCGCTCTGCGAGCGCGAAGCAGGCACTGGCGAGCGAGCGATCCAGCCGGACGAGATGGGCCTGCACGGGGTCGGGGAACGTGGCGAACTCGTCGAGGTCGCCTCCCGAGCAGAACGACGGCCCGTCGGCGACGATGGCGACCGGGCCGGAGCTCCAGCGCGCGTCGTTCAGCGCGGCGTGGAGCTGGTCGCGCATCGCGCGGTCGAGGGCGTTGTGCTTGTCGCCGCGTGTCAGGACGATCAGGGTGACGCGTCGGTGCACCTCGACACGCACGCGCGGCGCCGTCTCGTCAGCGGCCGGCTTCGCACGGAACGTCGAGCGCCACGCTGCAAACTCAGGACCTGCTTGCAGCATCGAGTACGTCGCGGACTCCGCGACGAGGCCCGCCGGCACGGTGGGAGGTGGGTGACGCAGGAGCAGCGCCGCGCTGACTGCTGCCAGCGGGGCTCGCTCGAACGCTGCCGCCACGGGTCCGGGGTCGTCGACGACGAGATCGAACGCGTCCGCGAGTTCTGGCGGCACGGCTCCGGTGCCGATGGTGAGCGCGGGCAGTGCGCGGAGCGCGTCGGCTGCCGCGGGCGCGGGAGGCCATGCGCCGCCGAGCACGAGACACGTCGGACCGTCGAGGAGCTCGGCGAGCGCGAGGTCGAGAGCGGGGCGCTCGGTGTGGAGGAGCCGTGGGTCCGCGGCGACGATGCCCACGGCGATGCGTGCGGCCGGCCGGGCCTCAGTCGGATGACGGCAGGGGCTTGGCCTGCGCGACCTCCATCGGCTGGTCGTGGCAGGTCAGATCGCCCTCACCGGCCTTCGTGACGAGCACCGTGGCCTCGCACACACTGCACTGGTAGCGCTTGCCGAGCAGGTTGCTCATCGGTTCGCTCACTCCCCCTCGCGGGGAGACATCGGTTCGTCGCAGCAGACGACGGTCTGCTCCGTGCCCTTCACGACGATGATCTCCGTTCCGCACTTCGCGCAGCGCAGTCGCGCTCCGACAGCCGTCCCTGGCATGCGGTCAGACTATCGCCGCGTGCAGAACGTCCCCGACCTCACCGACGTCCGTCTCGACGTCCGGGACAGCGTCGCCGTCGTCGTGCTCGACCGGCGCGAGCGCAAGAACGCGTTCACGGGGCCGATGGGGGAGAGCCTCGGTCGGGTCTACGCCCATTGCGACGCCGACGACGACGTCCGGGTCGTGGTCGTCACGGGCGCCGGTGACGCGTTCTGCGCGGGCGCGGATCTCGGGCCCGCCGGCGACACGTTCGCCGCGCCCGCTGGCCGGGCGAAGGCCGGTGCGCGGCAGGCCTTCACGTCGTCGCCGGTCCGCCCGACGGCCTGGGAGATCCGCAAGCCGGTGCTGGCGGCGATGAACGGGCACGCCATCGGGATCGGCATGAGCCTCGCGATGCAGTGCGACCTCAGGTTCATGGCAACGGGCGCGAAGTACGGCTTCGTGCACAACCGGCGTGGCGTGCTCCCGGACGCGCACGCGCACTGGACCGTGCCCCGCGCCGTCGGCTTCGCCTGTGCGGCTGATCTGCTGCTCTCCGGCCGGCACTTCACAGCCGAGGAAGCAGTCGGGATGGGGCTCGCGGCCCGCGTGCTCCCGCCGGAGGAGGTGCTCGAGGCCGCGCTGGAGTACGCGCGCGACATCGCCGTCCACACCGCCCCGCTGTCGGTCGCGCTCTCGAAGCGGCTGCTCTGGCGCCAACCCGCGCTCGACGCGGACGAGTGTGACCGGCTCGAGACGGCCTACCACGAGGTCGTCATGGGGCGCGCGGACGCGCGCGAGGGCGTGCTCGCGTACCTCGAGCGACGGGATCCGGAGTGGCACCTCAGCCCGACGCGCGACTGGCCCGCGGGGACCTGATCACTCCCAGGGCTGACCTTCGCCCGGCGACGGCAGGTCGAGCATGTCGGCGAGGACGCGGGTGACGGCGTTGTTGGCCGCGACGTCGTTGTCGGGCGGGATCAGCTCGAAGCCTGCGAGGAGCTTCGCCAGGCGCATCATGACGACGGCGAACCGCAGGCCGCCGAAGATCTCGTAGAACTCGAGGTCGCGCGCCGTGCGACCACTCGTCTGCTCGTAGCGAGCGACCATCTCGTCGCGCGTCGGGAACCCCTCCATGCGCGGCGCAGGCATCCCCTCGTGGAAGTGCCGGTCGAGGAACAGCCACCATCCGAGGTCCATCATCGGGTCGGCGAGCGTCACCATCTCCCAGTCGACGACGGCCTTCACCCGGTGGTCCGCGCCGAAGAGCTGGTTGTTGATGCGCGCGTCTCCCCACGCCAGCGCGATCTCGGGATCCTCTGCCGGAGCGTGCGACCGGACCCATTCCAGGGTCGCAGCGGCGACGGGCGGTGGTTCACGATCGGGATCGGCCCAGGCGTACGACGCCTCGTAGTACCGGAGCTGTTGCTCGAAGCCCAGCCGGCCGTACTGGGGCTTGTCGAGGAAGTCGAGCTCGAGCGCGCGCCAGTCGACGGCGTGGACCGCGGCGAGCGCGTCGATCCCGCTCTCGACCAGCGTTCGTCGCTGCGCAGGGCTCGACTCCTCGAGCAGCCAACCCGCGACCGTGTACGGGGGCGAGTCGGGCGGTGCACGCCCGTCGACGCGGTCCATGACGAAGAACGGCGCTCCGAGGTGCGACTCGTCGGGCTCGAACCATCGCACCGTCGGCACCAGCACGTCCGAACGCGCGCCGAGTGCATCCAGCACCCGGTACTGCGATTCGAAGTCGGCCTCCATGAACACGGTGTGCTCGGTTGGCTTCACGCGCAGGACGAGGTCCTGGCTGTTGCGGGTGCCGTTCGTCGTCCACGACGTCGTGAACAAGAGCGTCTCGTTGGAGAACCCGGTGAACGCGGGCCCGGAGATCGGGCCGACCTCGACGTCGGTCGCACCCTGCTCGCGCCCCGCGAGCCAGGACGCGATGATGCCGCGGGCGGCTTCGAGATCGCGCTGCTCCGGGATCGGCACGATTCGCTCCTCCGTCTCGGCGCACATGTCTAGTGGCTGCCGCCGGCATCGGGCGGCTCGAGCACGCGCACGAGGGCCCTTGTTCCACGCGCGTCGCGGCGGGAGGATGGGTATGAGGTCGTCACACGATCGCACCGGGAGACGACATGGCAGACAGCGTGTACAAGATCATCGAGCTGGTCGGTACCAGCAGCGACTCGTTCGAGAAGGCGGCGAGCGCCGCAGTCGCGACCGCGGCGGCGTCGCTGCGCGACCTTCGTATCGCCGAGATCACCCAGCTCGACATGGTGATCGAGGACGGGAAGGTCAGTGGCTACCGGGCGAAGGTCAAGCTCTCGTTCAAGTACGAGGGCGGCGGCTGATCGCTACACCACGACGCCACGCTCGACGAGCTCACTGATCTCGCCGGGCTCGAACCCCCAGCGCGCGAGCACCTCGCCGGTGGACTCGCCCGGATGGACGGGTGGCTCGGGCGCGCCCAAAGCCGTCGCCGAGAAGCGCGGTGCCGGCGACGGCTGCGGGACGCCGCGGACCTCGCGGAAGGTGGCGCGCGCCCGGTTGTGCGCGTGCGACGGGGCTTCCTCCGGCGTGAGGACAGGTGCGACGCACGCGTCGAACGACTCGAAGTGGGCCGCCCACTCGTCGCGCGTCCGGCTGCGGATCACCTCGGCGAAGCGCCGTCGCAGCACGGGCCATCCGTCACGGTCGTGCTGGTCGGGCAGCTCCTCGGTGCCGAGACCGAGACCGTCGAGGAGCGCGGCGTAGAACTGCGGCTCGATGGCGCCGACGGCGAGCCATGCGCCGTCGGCGGTCTCGTACGAGTCGTACCAGGGCGCGCCGGTGTCGAGCATGTTCGTGCCGCGCGGACCCCAGAAGCCCGACGCCCGAGCGGCGTAGTACGGCGTGAGCATGATCGCGGCTCCGTCGGTCATCGCCGCGTCGATCACCTGGCCTTCGCCTGTCCGCTCGCGCGCGAGGAGTGCCGCGACGATGCCGTACGCGAGCAGCATCCCGCCGCCCGCGAAGTCGGCGAGCACGTTGATCGGCGGCGTCGGCGGCCCGCCGGCGCGGCCGAGAGGCTCGAGGGCACCGGCGATCGCGAGGTAGTCGATGTCGTGGCCGGCCTTGTGCGCGAGCGGGCCACTCTGGCCGTAGCCGGTGAGCCGGCCGTACACGAGCCGGGGGTTGCGCCCGCGCACGACGTCGGGCCCGATCCCGAGCCGCTCGGCGACGCCGGGCCGGAACACCTCGAACATCGCGTCGGCGCGGTCCGTGAGGCGGAGGAGCGACTCGACGCCGGCGGGGTCCTTGAGGTCGATCCCGAGCGCCTGCTTGGAGCGGTAGAGGGCGTTCGTCGCCGGTCTGGACGTATCGAGCGCGCGGCTCGCCTCGGCCCGGTCGACGCGCACGACCTCGGCGCCGAGGTCGGCGAGCAGCATCCCGCAGAACGGACCCGGCCCGAGGCCGAGCAGCTCGACGACGCGCGTGCCCGCGAGCGGCCCGCCGCGCCCTGCGCTCACTCGCCGACCTCGACGCGCCCGAGCGTGGTGTCCCTCGGCACGACCCAGATTCCCTGGGCCTCGACGCACAGCCGGTCGCCGATGTGGAGCGTCCCGTGCGCGAGCACGGTGCGCTCGCTGCGTCGCTCGCCGACTGCGCGGTACACGACGCCTTCGTACAGCGGCGTGGGGGAGCGGTACCGGAGCGTCAGCGTGCCCGTCATCGCAGGGCGTTCGATCGTCCGCGCGCTCGCGATGCCGAGCACGAGGTCGAACCCCATCGCGAGGATGCCGCCGTGCACGAGCCCGGGCATCCCTTCGGCGCGGTTGTCGTAGGTGCCGCGCAACGTCACGGAGCCGTCGTCGTGCTGCTCCGACACGAGCGGCGGCGCGATCGGGTTCGCCGCACCGAGCAGGGGGTGGTGCGCTGCGATCGCGGGATCGCGGAGCCGCACCACCGTGCCCTCGGCCGTCGCGGGGTAGCGGCTGCGCGTGGCATAGGGCTCGAGGGTCGTCGCGAGCCGGTCGAGCTCCTCGGCTGCCGCGTCGAGCATGTCGACGGGCGCGCCCGACGCGATCAGCACGCGCAGGAGGCGCCGACCCGCCGCGCCGGCCCGCACCGCCGCCGCGAGGCGCGGATCCTCGTCGAGGTGTTCCAGCACGGAGCTCACGGGACGGGATCCTAAGAGGAGTGCCCCGAGGGCTCGCCTCCTCCTACAGAAGCCCAGGTCGTCGTCGGCGACCCTCGGGCACTCCTCAGCCGCTCGTACAATGACGCACCGCACACCAGGAGCAGAGAGGTCAGTCGCATGCCCCAACCCGTGATCGTCGAAGCCGTTCGCACGCCGATCGGAAAGCGCAACGGCTGGCTCTCCGGTCTCAAGGCGACCGAGACGCTCCGTCATGCGCAGCTCCAGGTGATCGAGCGCGCCGGCATCGACCCGATGCTCGTCGACGAGGTGATCGGCGGCTGCGTCACCCAGGCCGGGGAGCAGGGCTCCAACGTGACGCGCAACGCGTGGCTCTCGGCGGGCCCGGATCGGCTCCCGTACCAGACCGCGTGCACGACGGTGGACGCGCAGTGCGGGTCCGCGCAGCAGGCGAACCACCTCGCGGCAGGTCTGATCGCGGCGGGTGGCGCCGACATCGCCATCGGCTGCGGTGTCGAGCAGATGAGCCACGTCCAGCTCGGTGCGAACGTGGCGAACGGTCCCGGGCACTACAAGACGGAGCCGTGGCCGTGGGACGACCCGCCCAACGGGCAGTTCGGTGCCGCGGACCGCATTGCCGACAACCGCGGCATCACCCGCGAAGACCTCGACGAGTGGGGGTTCCACTCCCAGCGCAAGGCCAAGCAGGCCTGGGACGAGGGGCGCTTCGAGCGCGAGGTCGCGCCCATCGAGACGCCGGTGATCGGCGAGGACGGGCAGCGGACCGGCGAGACGCAGCTGATCGCGCGCGACCAAGGGTTGCGCGACACGACGATGGAGGGGCTCGCGAAGCTGAAGCCCGTCTACGAGGACTCGAAGCACACGGCGGGATCGTCGTCCCAGATCTCCGACGGCGCCGCCGCCGTGCTCTGGATGAGCGAGGACAAGGCGGCGGAGCTGGGGCTCCGGCCGCGGGCGAAGCTGCTCCACCAGCTCGTCACGGGGAGCGACCCGTACTACCTGCTCGACGGCCCGGTCGACGCGACCTACAAGGTGCTCGAGCGGTCCGGCATGGCGATGAGCGACTTCGACGTCTTCGAGATCAACGAGGCGTTCGCGGCCGTCGTCCTGTCGTGGGCGCAGGTGCACAAGCCGGATCTGGACCGTGTCAACGTGAACGGCGGCGCGATCGCGCTCGGTCACCCGGTCGGATCGACCGGTGCCCGGCTGATCACGACCGCGTTGCACGAGCTCGAGCGCTCGGACGGCGAGCTCGCCTTCGTCACGATGTGCTGTGGCGGCTCGCTCGGGACGGCAAGCATCCTCCAGCGCCTCTGACGAGAGAGGTGTTCTGGCGTCGCTGCCTGTCGCCGCCGGCGACTCAGCGACGCCGAAACACGTCCGCGAGGAAGGCGGCGATGTCCGCGTCGGCGCGGCCCGCGGCGGGTGTCATGGCGTCCATCGTCAGGAAGCCGTGGATCATCCCCTCGGAGCGTGAGCAGGTGACCTCGTTGCCGGCGTCGCGCAGCCGCGCCGCGTAGGCCTCGCCCTCGTCGCGCAGCGGATCGTGCTCGGCGGTGATCACGAGCGCGGGGGGCGCGTGCGCGAAGTCGGCGGTGGCGAGGACCGACGCGGCGGGATCGCGCGGATCGCCGTCCGGACCGAGGTACTGGGCCCAGAACCAGCGCATGGTGTCACC
>DATBSK010000056.1:0-15288 GCA_036559825.1 Acidimicrobiia bacterium
TCGTCTGACATCGATGAGTCCTTTGTTGAGTTCGCGTGCGTCGTCGGACGCGCGCGGGACGCGATCGGCGGCCAGCGGCTCCTGCCGCGCGCCGTCACGCTCGATCCATTGGCGTATGCGAACGACTCGGTCTTCGCCGACACCGCGGTCCGCTGCGACGGCGTCGTACATGGCACCGAGCAGATCGGTGGGTCGGATGCCGCGTGGCTTGGTCGCCACCTCGACGTGCGCCGACCCGTCGTCGAGTGCTGCAAGGTGCTGCAAGCCGGGACGAAGATCCTCGACGATCGTCCGACCCTTCCGGGTCGTCTCGACGGTGACCTCGGGCGCCGCGAGCAGCCGCTCGACCGCTTCGGCGAGCTGCGCACCCCGCAAGCCCGCGGGGCTGAAGCGGTACTCGACGCTGGTGATCGACTCCTGGAGCGCCGGCGCGCGGGGCACGAGGTGCACGACACCGTCGACTTCGACGCCGTCGGGCAACGCCTGCGCGAGCGCGTTCGGGAGCGGGCCGAGTGCGACGGGCTCGAGGAGCTCGAGGTCGAGGTACTCGGCGTCACTCTCGTGACCGACGCCGAGCGCGAGGCCGAGGCTCACCTTCGGGCGCGGCGAGAAGCCGTGTGAGAACGCGAGCGGCAGCTCGGCCACCCGGAACGCGCGCTCGAACGCACGGGCGAGGTCACGGTGACCGACGAAGCGCACCTTGCCACGCTTCGAGAACCGCAGACGGACGGCGAACCCCGCGTCACCGCGCACCGATGGCCTCCGCGCGCTGGCGCAGCGCGACGGGGATCCAACCGCCGCGGTCGAGGTCCTGGCCGGTGCCCTGGCTCCCCCCGGCTGGCGGCACCGGCGACGCGACGACGTGCTCGAGCGCCTGGCCGGTGCACACGCCACAGTCGTAGCAGGGCGTCCAGCGGCAGTCGGGCAGGCCGTGCTCGGCGAGTGCGGCGCGCCAGTCCTGCCAGAGGAAGTCACGGTGGAGGCCAGCCGAGATGTGGTCCCACGGCAGGGCCTCGTGCTCGTCGCGATGACGGGTGACGTACCAGTCGGGGTCGAGGCCCTCCGCCGCCATCGCGTCGACCCATCGGTCGAGGTCGAAGCGCTCGCTCCACTCCTGGAAGGTCCCGCCGGCGCGCCACACGCGCTCGATCACGCGCCCGATCCTGCGATCACCCCGGCTGGCGATCCCCTCGGCAAAGCTCGCGGCCGCGTCGTGCCACTTCAGCTGCACCCCGGTCCGCTTCGTGGCGTCGCGCAGGAGACCGACCTTCCGGCGCAGCTCCTCGACGCTGTTCTGGCCGAACCACTGGAACGGCGTGTGGGCCTTGGGCACGAAGCCGCCGACGGACGCCGTGCAGCTCGCGCCCTTCGTGTGCCGCCGGCCGATCTCGACGACCGTGCGCGCGAGCTCCGCGATGCCGAGCGTGTCCTCGTCCGTCTCCGTCGGCAAGCCGGTGAGGAAGTAGAGCTTCACGCGTCGCCATCCGCTCGCGAACGCCGCCTCGCACGCCCGGTAGAGATCCTCCTCGGTCACGAGCTTGTTGATCACCTGCCGCATGCGCCAGGTGCCCGCCTCCGGTGCGAACGTGAGCCCCGTGCGCCGCACCTTCTGGATCTCGGCCGCGATGCCGACCGTGAACGCGTCGACGCGCAACGACGGCAACGAGACGCCGACGCACCCGGTCCCCTGCTGATCGTTGATCAGATCGGTGACGACCTCGCCGATCCCCGAGAAGTCGGCAGTCGACAGGGAGGTCAGGGCGACTTCGTCGTAGCCCGTGCGCCGGACGCCGTCGCGCACCATCGTGCGGACCTGGTCGGCAGGGCGCTCACGGACCGGCCGCGTGATCATCCCGGCCTGGCAGAAGCGGCAGCCCCTGGTGCAGCCCCGGAACACCTCGACGTTGAGGCGGTCGTGGACGACCTCGACGAGCGGGACGAGCTGCTGCTTCGGGTACGGCCACTCGGCGAGATCGGCCACGGTGCGCTTCTCGACGACTGCCGGCACACCAGGGACGCGCGGTGTGACGCCGCGGAGCCACGGGCCGTCGTACTCCGCCTCGTAGAGCGCGGGCGCGTAGACGCCGGGGATCATCGCCAGATCCCGGAGCACCGCCTCGCGATCGGTCCGACCCGATCGCTTCGCGAGCGCGAGCACCTCGTTGATCTCGCCGGCGATCTCCTCACCGTCGCCGAGGACGAACACGTCCACGAAGTCCGCGAGGGGCTCGGGGTTGAAGGCGCAGTGGCCGCCGGCGATCACGAGCGGATGCTCCGCGGTTCGGGCCTCGGCGCGCACGGGGATCCCCGCCAGGTCGATGCAGTTCAGGACGTTCGTGTAGACGAGCTCGGCGGAGAGGTTGAACGCGAGCACGTCGAAGACGTGCGCGGGCCGGTGGCTCTCGAGGGAGAACAGCGGGAGCCCGTGCGCGCGCAGCTCGGCTTCGAGGTCGACCCAGGGCGCGTAGGCGCGCTCGGCTGCCGCGTCGTCACGTTCGTTGAGGATCTCGTAGAGGATCTGGAGACCCTGGTTGGGCAGGCCGATCTCGTAGGTGTCCGGATAGAGCAGCAGCCAGGAGACCTGCTCCGAGCGGTGCTCGGGGATGACACTCCCCCGCTCCATGCCGATGTAGCGCGCGGGCTTCTCGACCCGGCCCAGCAGTGGTTCGATCCTCGGCCAGAGATCCAGCCGGGATGTTGACATCTGCGAGCAGTCTACTCGCGCGCGGTCGACGAGCGGTAGCGAGTCGGCTCGCCAGCGAGCGAACGCCCGCGGCGCACGTATCGTGCGCCGCAGGGAGCGAGCGAGATCAGCTGAAGCGGTTTGCGTAGACGTTGTTGACGAGCGCGATGCAGGCCGCGCACGCGATGAGCGCCGAGCCGCCGTAGCTCATGAACGGCAGTGGGATGCCCGTGACGGGCATGATCCCCATAGTCATGCCGATGTTCTCGAAGATCATGAACGTGAACATCGCGAGGACGCCACCGCACACGAGCGTGCCGTAGTAGTCGCGCGCGAGCCGGGCGGTTCGCCAGGTGCGCCACAGGACGATCCCGAACAACGCGAGGATCACGGCGGCACCGAAGAAGCCGAGCTCCTCCCCCACCGCGGTGAAGATGAAGTCGGTCTGCTGCTCGGGGACGAACCCGAGCTTCGTCTGCGGGCCCTTGAAGAGCCCCTGGCCCGTCAGCCCGCCGGTCCCGATCGTCTTCACCGACTGGTCCTGGTTGTAGGCCGCGCCCTGGAGGCGCTTGCCCGACGCCGACTCGTACGGCGTCGTCAGCCGGTCGACCTGGTACTGCTTGAGGATCCCGAGGCTGATCACCGCGTACACACCCGTGATCCCGAGCAGCGCGATCGCGCCGAGGTAGCGGCCCTTGACGCCACCGACCGCGAGAAGCCCGAGCACGATGCAGATCAGCACCATGTTCGTCCCCAGGTCGGGCTGGAGCTGGACGAGCCCGAGCGGGACGAGCGCGAGACCGATGATGACGGTGAGTCGCCACGGGTCGATGTCGCCGCGGTGCTCGTTCACGTAGCCGGCCAACGCGACGATGAGCCCGAACTTCGCGATCTCCGAGGGCTGGAACTGCAGGCCGAACGGCAGCTGGAACCACGCCTGTGATCCCTTGGCGTTGGAGCCGACGGGTGTGAGGACGAGGAACAGGAGACCCACGGTCACGAGGTAGGCGACGAGCGAGAAGTCGCGGAGCTTCCGGTAGTCCAGCCTCATCAGCAGGATGAACAAGATCGCCGCGACACCCAGCGCGACCGCTTGGCGCTTCACGAAGAAGAACGGATCCTCCTCGACGATCGCCTGCGACGCCGAGTAGATCATCACGAGACCGACGACCACGAGCGAGAGGCACGCGCCGATCAGCACCCAGTCGAGACGGGCCGTGGTCTCGGCATCGAGCAAGGTGCGGCGGCGGGTCGAGGGCGCGTACGCGGCCGCGCGCATGCTGCGATTGCGGGAGCGGGTCGTGAGTGCCATCGGCGCGGTCGCGTCAGTCCTTTCTCGTTTGGACGAGACGGACACCCGGCGGGTTCGGGTCTCCGTTGAGACCCTCGACGATGCGGCGCGCGATCGGCGCCGCGACGGACCCACCGTTGCCACCCTGTTCCACGAAGACCGCCACGACGTACTGAGGCTCGTCGCCACCGAGGGCGGGCTGCGGGTTGACGATCGCCATGAACACCGACGTGTCCTGCTTGCCGTAGACCTCCGCTGTCCCGGTCTTGCCCGCGACCTCGATACCGCCGTACCCGTTGAAGGCACGTCCCGCGGTCCCGATGCCGCCCGGCTGCGCAGCGCCGATGAGGCCGGCCATGATCTGGTCGCGGATCTCCTGCTTGACCGGCGCCTTCCCGGTCACCTGCGGCGGCAGCTCGCGCAGGATCGACTCGCCGCCCGGCGAGAGGATCCTCGTCGCCAGCCGTGGCGCGTAGCGCGTCCCGCCGTTCGCGAACGCGGCGTAGCCGACGGCCATCTGCATCGGCGTCACGAGCAGGTCACCCTGCCCGACCGCGAGCGCGGCGCTGTCGCCGGGCAGCCACTCACGCGTGAACGGGTCGGGGTTGTTCTTGTTGAGCTTCAGCTTGAACTTCTGGTCCGGGATGCGACCGCGCAGCTCGTTCGCGAGCCCGATCCCGGTCGGCTTCGAGAACCCGAAGCGGTGCGCGACGCGCTGCACCCCATAGCCCTTGGCGAGGTTCCCGGGCTTGACATCTCGTGCACTGTACGCGCGCCACATTCGGAAACCCTGAATGTAGAAGTACACGTCGCTCGACACCGCGATCGCGGTCGTCAGCGTCACCGCGCCGTGGCGCTCCTCGCTGGCGTTCTTGAACTTCTGCGGCGGGTTCCCGAACTCGACGAAGCCGCGGTCCTGGATGACCTCGTCGGGCGTGACGATCCCGTTCTCGAGCGCAGCAATCGCGGTGAACAGCTTCCACGTGGAGCCTGGCGCGTACTGACCCTGGATCACGCGGTCGAGCAACGGGTAGTTGCTGATGGGTGAGTTGAGGAGCTTGAACTCCTCGGCCGGGATGCCGTCCGTGAACTTGGTGACGTCGAACGAGGGCTCCGACGACATGGCGACGACCGAGCCGTCGCGCGCGTCGATGACGATCGCGGCACCGCCGTTTGCCTTGTACGTCTCGAAGCGCATCTTCTCGTTCGGGTTCTTGACCCCACCGGCGGCCTTCATACCCTGCTGCAGCGAGTCCTCGGTGATGCGCTGGATGTTGAGGTCCATCGTGAGCTGCACGTCATTGCCGGCGTTCGCGATCCGGTCGCTCAGGACGCGCACGAGGCGCCCGCGGCTGTCGACCTCGAGCTTGCGCACCCGTGGAGAGCCGCGCAGCTGGGTCTCGAACACCTGCTCCACTCCCTCCTTGCCGATCACCTCCTCGGGTCCGTACCCCTCGGCCTTGTGCAGCTTCTGCTCGTGTGCGTTGATCGCGCCGACATAGCCGAGCATGTGCGGCGCGATCGGGCCGTTCGGGTACACGCGGATGCTGCGACGAACGGCATTGACCTTGGGGAAGAGCTCCGGTCGCTCCTTGATGAACACGATCGTGTCGAGCGACACGTCATCGACGACCGGGACAGGTTGGTAGGGCGAGTACCGGACGCTGTCCATCCGCCGGTTGATGTAGCGCTCGGTCACACCGAGCACCTTCGCGAGGCGCGGCACCATCGCGTTGCGCTCCGGGTCCGTGATCCCACGGCGGACCTGGACGCTGTTGACGAGCTTGTCCTCGACGATGACCGCGCCGTTGCGGTCGAGGATGCTGCCGCGCACCGCGGGCTCGGTGATGACGCGGATCCGGTTCGCGCGTGTCTCGGCGGCGAAGCTCTCGGACGTGGCGACCTGGAGGAACCAGAGGCGAGCGAAGAGCGCCGAGAACAGCGCGATGACGATCACGCCGATCACGCCGAGTCGTACCCGGCTGCTGCCTTCGGTCACGTGTGCATCACCAACGACGGGATCGTGGACGATGGGGCGCGGACTGAGCGAGGGCCGGTCGCTCGGGGCCCCAGGCTAACCCCTGGTGATCGCGACGCCAGGGCGAGCCTCGCGGCGGTTGCCCTGCGGATCCCGCACGATCTCGCCCGCGACCAGCACGTACCGGACCCCCTCGGACTCGATGCCCGGGGCCTCGATCGTCGACCGGTCGGTGAGGCGCTCCGGATCGAAGACGGTCACGTCGGCGTCGGCGCCGAGCTGGAGCCGGCCCTTGCGGCGCATCGCCGGCGCGCCCCGCTCGGTGAGCTTCGCCGGGAGGATCGTCGCCTTCGCGAGCGCGTCCATCAGCGAGAGCACCTTGCGGTCGCGCGTGTACCGCCCGATCGCACGGGCGAAGCAACCGGTCGACCGCGGGTGGTTCTTGTCGCCGGGCTCGAGGATCGCGTCGCTGCCGAGCATCACCCAGTCGGTGGTCAGCGTGTCGCGCACGTCGCTCTCGGGGATCGCGAAGGCCGCGCACAGCGCGTTCTGGGCCTGGTACTTCGCGAACGTCGCAGCCGTCAGCCGCTCGCCGGTCCCGACGATGGCAAGGTCCTCGTACGAGATGTGGAAGCGCTCCTGCCAACCATCGTTGAAGCGCGCCGACGCAAGGTACGTCGCCCAGTAGTCGTACGGATAGGTGCACGCGGTGACCTCGACGCCGCCACGGCGCGCCTTCTCGAGCGTGTCGAGCGACTCGCGCATCGTGTAGGTGCCGCCGGTGCTGATGATGTGCTCGACGTGGACGCGCGCTCCCGTGTCGCGCGCGACGCGCAGGACCTCGGCGAGCGCTTCGGCGTTCGTCCCGGGCGCGACGTCGTCGGAGTACCGGGCGTGGAACGTGGCGGGCACGTCGTGGTCCTTCGCGACCTCGGCGAGTGCCTTGATCTCGTTGTACTCGACGCCGGGCGTGTACTCCGGCTCGAAGTCGACCGCCAGATAGCCGCCGCGCAGGTCCTCGTCGCACACCGCGACCATGGCGTCGATCTGCTCGGTCGTGGCCGCGTCGTCCACGCCGAGGCCCAGGCCGGCGCGGGCGAACGGGTTGCTGAAGGCGCCCCCGTAGTGCGTCGGCGGACGGAGCGCGTCGCTCGCATAGGCGGTGAAGAAGTCCGCGGCGCGGGCCCGTAGCCCGTGCAGGCCCAGGTTGGTCGTGACGCCGTCGGCGATCTTGAACCAGATGCCGTACGGGTTCGGCTCGTAGCTCAGGATGTCGATGAACCCGGGCGCGACGACGAGGCCGGACGCGTCGACGATGACCGTCCCCGAGAGGCCGCCGGCGGGCTCGATCGCACGCACGGTATGGCCGTCGATCCCGACGTCGGCCACCGCGTCGAACCCCGACTCGGGGTCCATGACGCGCCCCTTGCGGATGACGACGTCGAAGGTGTGGGTTGCCGGATCCGGTGGAGCCCCGGCACCCGGGAGCGCGTGCACCGCCGGCGTCGCCGACCCGTCACCGCCGAACGGGTCGAGCGCCAGGGCACCGATGCCGACGACCACTGCGCCGGCGGCGACCAGGAAGCCGCGGCGCGACAGCTGCGGGCCCGGCATCGGCGGGCGGCCCGCGCCCGGGGGTCGGCGCGCCCGATGCGGGTGCGGCAGGTGCGGGTGCGGCACGTGCGGGTGGGGCACGTGGTGCCCACCTCGGCCGCGATCGTCACCGGGGCGCGACGGGCGGCTCATCACTATGGCGTCGCTCGCTGCGCCGCAGGATACCTGCGGCGCGGTCGCTTGCTCCGCTTCACGCGGCCAAGGCTAACGACGGTGTCTCGTGACGGCGCCGCGCCCTCAACGGCGGTACCCGTAGTCGGGGTCGTGGTTCGCCCATCGCACGAACGGGAACACGAGCGGCGCGATGACAGCGTCGTAGACCGCGGCGACGATGACGATGCGAACGCTCGTGAGCGTGAGATACCCGGCCTGACCCGAGATGCCACCGACGACGACGAAGATCGTGCCGCCGACGAGCCCGCCGATGCCGCCGAGCACCATTGGGAGCAGACGCGACTCGCGCACGAACCCACCCTGGAACACACCGATCCCGTACCCCGTGCAGGCGTTCGCCAGAGCGGAGAGACCGGCGGGCGACGCGAGGAACAGGTCGAGCGCCAGACCGCTGAGGAACCCGAAGAGCGCGCCCGTCTGGGGTCCCTCCTCGTACGCGATCGCGACGGTCGCGACGAGGCAGAGGTCCGGGATCGCTCCGAAGACGCGCAGGTGCGTGAACACCGTCGTCTGCAGCACGACGAGCGTGATCACGACGAGCACGAGTCGGACTCGACGGATCAGCATGTGAGCAGGTCGTCAGCCAGCCCAGAGGCCCGAGCGGCCCGGCGCCGAAGGCGCCAAGAGCGGGGAGGGGGAGCGCCGTGCGCGGAGGACGAGCGCCGAGAGGCGCTCGTTCTCAGTGCTCTGGCCAGCGGAGCACCTTGACGTAGGTGATGTCGTCGAGGTTCGCGAGCGGGCGGAGCAGCACGGTGGGCTCGAGGTCACCCTGTCGCTTGCTCACCTGCTTCACCTTGGCGACGGGGATGTCGGGGGGAAAGGCAGCGTTCTCCGCCGCGGAGGTGAAGACCAGCTCGCCCTTCGTGATGCACGTGTCGGGCGAGGCGCTCTCCCGGCACTCACCGAGGAGCTTCGTGAGGAAGTTCAGGCGCATGTCGCGCTCGCCCGTCCTGCCCTCGGCGATCCCCTGGTCGTTGCTGTGCTCGAGCCGCACGCCAACCCCGAACCCGGGGCTGTCGAGCAGAGTCACGCTTGCCTGTGTGCTGGTCGTCTCGGTGATCTTGCCGATGAGACCGTCGCCGGCGACCACCGGCTGACCGACGTCCACGCCGTTCGAGCTCCCTTTGTTCACGATCACGGTGCGCTCGAAGTTGCCGGGCGAGCCGCTCACCACGCGCGCGGTCACCCCGGTCGCGTCCTCGATCGTCGGGAGGTCGAGGAGCTTCTCGAGCTCACCGACCTCGGAGCCGACCGCGCGCTCCCGTAGCTGCTTTCCCTTGAGCTCGGCGATCTCTCTGCGAAGCTGGTCGTTCTCGTCCTTCAGGCTCCCGTAACCCGTCACACCCTCCGCCGCGTCACGGACGGGGTCGAATGCGGAGTCGACAGCGGACTGCACGGGCTGGAGCGCCTCGCGCGCGACGCTGCGGATGCTGTCGACGACGCCATTGCCGCGCGAGTCGAGCGTCACGAGCACCAGCGCGGACACCGCGACGATCAAGATGATGGGTCGTCGCCGCGCTTCTCGCTGATAGACGACCATGAACGTCTCCGAAGTGCCGCCGTGCAGGGTACCCGCACGGACTGCGCAGCGTCAGTCAGTCGTCGGGTCCGCTGATGAGAACCTGGCGCAGCACGTCGAACTGCTCGAGACACTGACCGGAGCCGAGCACGACGGAGAACAGCGCGTTCTTCGCCCGACGAACGGGCATACCCGTCTCGGCCTCGACCGCGACATCGAGTCCGAGCAGCAGCGAGCCACCGCCGGCGAGCATGATGCCGCGCTCCATGACGTCCGCCGCGAGCTCCGGAGGCGTCTTGTCGAGCGTCACCTTCACTGCGTCGACGATCGCGGCGACCGGCTCTTCGATCGCCTCGCGCAGCTCCTGCGTCGATGCGACGACCGTGCGCGGCAGACCGGTGACCAGATCGCGCCCGCGGATCTCGGCGTGGAACTCCTCTTCGAGCGGGTACGCGCTCGCGAGCTTCATCTTCACCTCTTCGGCGGTGCGTTCGCCGAGCGCGAGCGAGTACTCCCGCTTCATGAAGCTCAGGATCGCCTCGTCGAACTCGTCGCCGGCGACGCGGCTCGACTCGCTCGCGACGATCCCTCCCATCGAGATGACCGCGACCTCGGTCGTGCCACCACCGATGTCGACGATCATGTTCCCGGCGGGCTCGTGGATCGGGAGCCCCGAGCCGATGGCGGCTGCCATCGGCTCCTCGATCACCATGACGGGCTTGCGCGCGCCCGCGTACTCGGCGGCTTCCTGGACCGCGCGGCGCTCAACGCCCGTGATGCCGGACGGGATGCAGATGACCATGCGCGGCTTGGCCCACCGGTTGCGCTGGTGGACCCGCTGGATGAAGTAGCGGAGCATCTTCTCGCAGATGTCGAAGTCCGCGATGACCCCGTCCTTCAGCGGCCGGATCGCCTGGATGTGCCCAGGGGTGCGCCCGAGCATCCGCTTCGCTTCGGCACCGACGGCGAGGATGTCACCCGAGCGCGTGTTGACCGTGACGATCGAAGGCTCGTTGAGCACGACGCCCTGACCCCGCACGTACACGACCGTGTTCGCGGTGCCGAGGTCGACGGCCATGTCGCGACCGATGACGTTCGAGTACCAGGGCGCGGTCACGGAAGGCCTTCGTGACGGGTGGGGCGCATGAGGCGGCAAGGCTAGGACCTCCGCCCAGGCGGGTCCAGCCGTTCCGAAATGCCCATTTCGCCTCCGCCGCGGGCTGCTCGGCGCCGATTCTTCCAGCCGTCGAGGCCGAGGACGCGGATGTGCCGCGGCGTGCTACAGGTCCGGGAAGAAGAGCGCGATCTCGCGCTCCGCGGACTCGGGGCCGTCGGAGCCGTGCACGAGGTTCTCCCCCGTCTCGAGCGCGAGATCGCCGCGGATGGTGCCGGGCGCGGCCTCGCGCGGGTTCGTCGCGCCCATCAAGGCGCGCACGACCTTCCACGTGTCGGGGCCTCCCTCGACCACCATCGCGACGAGCGGCCCGCGTGTGATGAACGAGACGAGATCCGCGAAGAAGGGCTTGTCGCGGTGCTCGTCGTAGTGACGGCCGGCGAGCTCCTCGTCGATCTGGCGCAGGTCCATCGCGACGAGGCGCAGGCCCTTGCGCTCCAGCCGGCGAACGATCTCCCCGACGAGCGCGCGCTCGACCGCATCGGGCTTGCACAGCACCAGTGTCCGCGTGCTCATCATTTCCGCTCGCTCATGGGCGCGGCGCAGGCTAGTCGGGCGGGTGCAGCGCCGACCTCGCCGCGCCGACGACGTACAGCGACCCGGACACGATCACCTGCCCCGCCTCCCCCGCGAGCGTGGTCGCCCGCGTGACCGCGTCGGCCACCACGTCGAGGACCTCCACTCGCGCCGCGTCGACTCCGGCCGCAACCGCTGCATCGGCGACGATCTGCGGAGCGAGCGCGCGCGGGCTCGGCGGCCTGCAGCAGACGACGTGGGCGCAGGCGGCGACGTCGAGTGCCTCGAGCATCTCGGCCGGGTCCTTCTCCCGCAGCAACCCGACGACGAGGGTGCGCGGACCGACCGGGAACTCGTCACGCAGCGCGGCGGTGAGGGCGTGCGCGCCCGCGACGTTGTGCGCGCCGTCCAGCAACACCAGCGGTTCGTGCCCGACCACCTCGAGGCGACCGGGCGAGCGGATGGAGCCGAAGACGCCCACGACGAGCTCCTCGTCGAGCGGCCGACCGAGGAACGCCTCGGTCGCAGCGAGCGCGATCGCGGCGTTGTCGGCCTGGTGCGCGCCGTGCAGCGACAAGACCACGTCTCGGTAGCGCGCGCCGGGTGTCTCGAGTCCGATGTAGCGGCCGCCGTGCGCCAGCCGGTTCTCCGTGACACGGAAGTCGCGGTCGCGCAACCAGATCTCGCGCGGCCCGCGCGACTCGAACACGTCACGCAGCGCGGGATCCGTCTCGCCCAGCACGAGGACCGAATCCGGCTTCACGATCCCCGCCTTCTCGGTGGCGATGTCGTCGCGTGTCGGTCCGAGGAACTCGACGTGATCGACGCTCACGTTGGTCACGACCGCGACCCGCCCGTCGACGACGTTCGTCGCGTCCCAGGTACCGCCCAGACCGACCTCGACCACGCCGACGTCCACGGCGACGTCATCGAAGAAGCGCAGGGCGGCGGCCGTGAGGATCTCGAAGTAGCTCGGCGGCGCCGGGAGATGCGCTTCGAGCTCGGCGATGAGCACGAGCAACGCGTCGAGCGCCTCGTCGGTGATCTCCTGCGCGTCCCACGTGATGCGCTCGTTGACGCGCTCCAGGTGCGGCGAGGTGTAGGCGCCGACGGAGAGCCCGTGCGCCACGAGCAGGCCGGTCGCCATGCGCGCGACCGACGTCTTCCCGTTCGTGCCGGTCAGGTGGATGAAGGGCGCGTCGAGCTCGGGAGAGCCCAGGAGCAGCATCAGCGCCTCGATGCGCTCGAGTGTCGGGTGCGACGCGCGACGCGCGACGTCGACGGGCACGCCGAGCGACTCGAGGTTGACGTGCCGATCGAGCCACGCGCGCGGGCCCACCCCGACGGTTGCTACGGAACGCTCGGTCACGCCTCGTCGGCGACGAGCTCGACCTCGACGTCGAACGCGTCGGCCTCGTCGAGCTGGATCTCGCGGGCTCGTGCCGTCTCCCGAACGTCGTCGAGAGCGGCCTCGAGCGCCTCGAGCCGGGCGCGCCGGTCGCGCACGACGACCCGCTCGGCGTCCGTGCGGAGCGAGCGCTTGCTCGCGGTCTTCGCCTTGCGCACCGCGCCGACCACGTCGGCGGCGACCGCCAGCACCTCTGGCTCCGCGTGCACGGCGGCATCGCGGAGGACACCCGAGTCGGGCCACGGTGCGCGGTGCACCGATCCTTCGCGCCACCACGACCACACCTCTTCGGTCACGAACGGGAGGTGGGGCGCGAACAGCCGGAGGAGCACGTCGAGCGCGATCGCGAGCGCGGCGCGAGCGGAGGCCTGGCCTGCGGCGCCCCGCGCGCCATATGCGCGCTGCTTGACGAGCTCGACGTAGTCGTCGCAGAACCCCCAGAAGAACCGCTCGGTGCGCTCGAGCGCTCGCGCGTAGTCGTGCTCCCCGAAGGAGGCAGTGGCGTCCTCGACGGTGGCCGCGAGCGCGACGAGCAGGGCGCGGTCGAGCGGCTCGGCGACGTCGCGGGCGTCCGTCGTCGCACCAGCACCCTCACCGATCACACCGAGCGCGAACTTCGACGCGTTCAGGATCTTGATCGCGAGCCGGCGCCCGACCTTCATCTGGCCGAAGTCGACGGCGGTGTCGACACCCGGCCGCCCGTTGAGCGACCAGTACCGCAGCGCGTCCGGCCCGTGCTCCTCCACCAAGGGCATGGGCGTGACCACGTTCCCGATCGACTTCGACATCTTCTTGCGATCCGGGTCGAGCACCCAGCCGTTGATCGTCGTGTCGCGCCACGGCAGCTCGCCGTGCTCCAGACCGGCGCGCAGGACCGTCGCGAAGAGCCACGTGCGGATGATCTCCGGGCCCTGGGGTCGCAGGTCCATGGGGAACGTGCGCGTGAAGAGGTCGCCGTCGGCCTCCCATCCGCATGCGATCTGCGGTGTCAGTGACGACGTCGCCCAGGTGTCCATGATGTCGGGGTCGCCGACGAACCCGCCCGGCTTCCCCCGTTGGTCTGGCTCGTAGCCGTCGGGCACGTCACTCGAGGGATCGACGGGAAGCCGCTCCTCGCTCGGGAGCAACGGCTCGTCGTGGATCGGCTGGCCCTCGTCGTCGAGCCGGTACCAGAGGGGGAACGGCACGCCGAAGAATCGCTGGCGACTGATGAGCCAATCGCCGTTGAGGCCCTCGACCCAGGTCTCGTAGCGAGTCCGCATGTGCGGCGGGTGCCACTGCAGCGCGCGTCCCCACTGCAACAGACGTTCCCGCAGCTCGGGATCGCGGGCTCCGTTACGGATGTACCACTGGCGCGTCGTCACGATCTCGAGTGGGCGATCACCCTTCTCGTAGTACTTCACCTCGTGCGTGATGGGGCGGGGATCGCCGACCAGGTCGCCGGACCGGCGCAACAGCTCCACGATCTGCTGCTGCGCCTGCTTCGTGGTCTTGCCCGCGAGCTCCGCGTACGCGGCCCGGCCCTCGGAACCGGCGATCTCGATCGGGGGATCGTGACGCAAGCGCCCGTCCCACTCGACGACCGCGCGCGTCGGTAGGTCGAGCTCGCGCCACCACGTCACGTCGGTGAGATCGCCGAACGTGCAGATCATCGCGATCCCCGACCCCTTCTCGGGATCGGCGAGCGCGTGCGCGAGCACGGGCACGTCGACCCCGAACAGCGGTGTGCGCACACTCGAGCCGAAGAGGGGCTGGTGGCGCGCGTCGTCCGGATGCGCGACCAGCGCGACGCACGCCGGGATGAGCTCCGGGCGTGTCGTCTCGATCAGGACGGGATCGGCACCGTCGCGGTGGAAGCGCACGGTGTGGTACGCACCTGGCGTCTGCCGGTCCTCGAGCTCGGCTTGCGCCACCGCGGTGCGGAAGTCCACGTCCCACAACGTCGGGGCCTCGGCCTGGTACGCCTCGCCGCGCGCCAGGTTGCGCAGGAACATGCGCTGCGAGACTCGCTGCGCGCCCGCGCCGACGGTCGTGTACGTCTGCGACCAGTCGACGGAGAGGCCGAGCCGGCGCCAGAGCTCCTCGAACTTCTGCTCGTCCTCGATGACGAGGCGGCCGCAGAGCTCGACGAAGTTCGGTCGAGAGATCGGGACCGGTCGCTTCACCGGCTTCTCGGGCGGCTCGAACGCGGGGTCGTAGGGCAGCGAGGGATCGCAACGGACACCGAAGTAGTTCTGCACGCGCCGCTCGGTCGGCAGGCCGTTGTCGTCCCAGCCCATCGGGTAGAAGAGCTCGCGTCCGGTCATGCGGCGGAACCGTGCGATGGCGTCGGTCTGGATGTAGCCGAATGCCGAGCCCATGTGCAGCGAGCCGCTGACCGTCGGCGGCGGCGTGTCGATCGAGAAGATCTCGGCGCGCGCCTTCGAGCGGTCGAAGCGGTACGTGCCGTCGGCCTCCCAGCGCGCGGACCACCTGTCCTCGAGCCCGTCGAGCGTCGGCTTCTCCGGAACCGCCATGAACCGAGTCTAGAGAGCCGGGATTTTTCGGCACGCTGCACCACCTCTGCGGTGGTTCAGCGTGCCGAGAACCCGGAGCTAGGCGGTGCGGCGGTCTTCGCGGCTCGTGATGAGCGTCGGCGTCATGTGCTCGAGCACCACGGACTGGTCGACGACGCAGCGGGTGACGTCGGAGCGACTCGGGAGGTCGTACATGACGTCGAGGAGCACCTCTTCGAGGATGGCGCGCAGACCCCGCGCCCCCGTGCCGCGCTTCAGCGCCTCGTCGGCGACCGCGTCGAGGGCGTCGTCGGTGAAGACGAGGTCGACGTCGTCGAACTGGAAGAACTTCTGGAACTGCTTCAGCAGCGCGTTCTTCGGCTCGACCAGGATCCGCATGAGCGCGTCTTTGTCGAGGTTGTGCACGGCACCCACG
>DATBSK010000057.1:0-11778 GCA_036559825.1 Acidimicrobiia bacterium
GACGACCTTCGTCGACGGCCGGATCAGGTGAACGCGACGATCCGGACGGCCTTGTCCCGTCAAGATGCGTCTCTCGACCCTCGTCATGACGGTGCGAGACGCAACATGTGAGGAGGTCGGCGGCGAGGAGGAGGATCGCGAGCCAGGCGAGCTCGGGGGTGTCGGTCGCCTGGGCCAGGAGCAGGGCCGCGGGGGCGCCGCCCGACAGGACGATGCGGGCGCCGCGGACGCGGCTCGCCGCCAGCGTGCCCGCCGCCACGACCAGGCCGATCCACGGACGCGAGACGAGCCACGCGCCGACGCCCGCGGCGGCTGCGGCCGCGATCGACATGCGCCACGGCACGACGTCGGCGTCGTAATCGAACGGTGAGCCGAGCTCCGGGTCGCCACCGATGTCGGGAACCGGCCGGCGCCTCGTGAGATACACGACCGCGAGGCACGCGCCGATCGCGAGCAACGAGAGCGCGAACGCGACCCACACGATGGTCTGACCCGTCCACCGCAGCCGCACGTCAATGGTGCCCGCGCCGTGCGGATCGACCAGCCAGCCGTTCGCGTAGCCGTTGACGAGCCGCGGCGCGCCGAGCGACCGGTCCCCCGTCGGCGCGCCCGAGACGTCCGCCTTCCACCCCTCGCTGTGACTCTCGCCGAGCACGAGCCAGAACGGCCGCCCGTCGGTGCGCACCCTCAGGTCGTAGGTCGTCGCACCGTGATCGACGACCCGGACGCGCGCGCCCGAGCGGGGGGCGGCGGCGCGGAACGACGCGGCCGACGCGGCGCTCCCGTCGGCACCCGACGTCAACACCACCCGGTCGACGTCGATCCCCGTGTCGAGCCCGACCGCGCTCCGGAGCGAATGACGCCCCGCCGCGATGCCCAACGGCTCGTCGCAACCCCCGAGCGCGCCGTCCGCGCCCACGCGCACGCGAAGTGGTGCGCCGTCGAGGCGCAGCAGGTCGGCGCGGCACGCGCCGTCCGGAGCGCCCGCGACCGGCGCCTGCGGGATCCCCGTCGCGCCGATCTCGGCGATCCCGACCGGGAGCGCGACCGGATCGAACGTGCGGTCGTCGACCGTCTCCACGACGCGTGTCTCGTCGACGACGAAGCGCAGGCGCCGAGCCGTCACGGGTCCGAACTCGAACGGCACCTCGCGCGTGGCGCGCTCCACGGAGCCGTCCGCGATCTCGGGCAGGTCGATCGTGGCGACGGTCGTGCCGTCCGCCTCGACGTGCATCCTCGTCGGCACGGAGTGACGGCCGTCGACCACGACCCGGATGGTCGCGCCCTGCACCGTGGTGGGTGCGTCGAGGTCGACCGCGACCGCCTGCCCCGCCTCCGGGCCGAAGGGCGCTTCCCAGGCCGTCGCCGGATCGCCGTCGAACGCTCGCGACGCGCGCGCCGACGCATCGCCGGCGCGATGTCCCGAGGCTTCGAACCGCGCTCCGTCGGCGCGGGTCCCCAGCACGACGTCGAGCGTCCCGTCGGGTGCGTTCGGGTTGACGCGCGCCGTTCCCGAGAGCGCGAACGGACGGCCGGTGCCGCCGGTCGCGGACTCGGGAAGCACGAAGCGTCGGGCCAGCGCGAGCTCCTCGTCGACCCTCCCGCGGTCCGCCGGCTCGCCGCGCGCCCGTGTGAACACGAAGCCGACGCGCCGTTCGGCGGCGGTCGCACCTGCCCTCCGCAACAGCCGCGTCGGGACGCGCACGACCTCGTCGACGAGCGCGCGGGTGTCCGCACGGCCGTCGATCCGCACCTCGGCGAACCCAACCGCGTCCTGCGGCCCTTCACCGACCGTGAGCGGCTCGAGCTCCAGGGTGCGCACGCGCTCCGCAGGGAACCGGATGCGCTGTCCCTCCGGCGACCGCGAGCGGTCGTCGAGCGCCGCGTCGAACGCGCGGCCGCCGTTCAGCCGGACCCGCACGCTCGTGACGAAGCGAAGCGCGCTGGCCGGCTGCACGATGCGGATCCCGCCCGTCCGGACCGGGTCGTCGAGGCGCAGCACCAGCCGTTCCCCGCTCGGGACGCCACCCTCGGCAACCCGCCAGGCCGTGCGCACGTCGCCGTCGAACGCGCGTGCCGGGCGCTCGGACGGGACGTACGCACCGGGGTCGCCGTACGCGGTCGCGTCGACCGTTCCGCCGCGGGTCTCGACCACCGTCCGGTCACGGTCGGTGAGGTCGGGCGTGATCTCGTACCGGAAGTCGTCGGGGTCCTCGACGAGCGACCGCTGGCCCGCGCGCTCGGTTTCGCCGACGTCGTCCTTCAACGTGCCCCACCGCCGGGCGCGACGCCGCGCCGTGTCGGTGACGACGAGCGCGGCGTCGTGCACGAGCGCGCGCCGCAGCTCCGCCGAGTCGAGCGACGCGGCGTACAGCAGCACCCCGTCACCGCCGACGAGACCAGCCGCGGCCGCGTCGACGACACCCTCGCCGTCTCCCGCGAGCACGAGCGGCGCGTCCGTCGACGCGGTCGACACGATCGTGCGCGGCGAGGTCACCGCGAACAGCGCTACGTGCGGCGGCCATGCGGTCCCGGACGTGCGGAGCTCGAGCTCGTCGAGCATCGGCAGCAGGGTCGACGCGCGGTTCGGCGCCGCCCCGCCGTAGCCCACGGGCTCGGCGAAGCCCGGCGCGAGCGGCTCCGTGAGCCACGACCACAGCGCACGTGGCCGCGGCGTGTCGTACCGCTCGTACTCCAGATCGTTGCGGTCGACGATCGTGCCGACGGCGAGCAGACGCGCCACCGGCGCGAGCGCGGCCGGCTCGAACGTTCCCTGCTGGAGCCGGCGATCGAGCGCGGCGAGGAGGTCGACGGATCCGCGGGTCCCGAAGGGTATGAGCTCCCGCGCGACCCATGGCCGATCGGTCAAGCCGGGCGTGATCGGGTCGACGGTGTTCCCCCATCGGTATGCCGCGAAGAGCGAGCCCGGCAACTCGAGCGCGCGCGTCCCGTCGTCGCTACGGTCGAGCGCGGCCGCGACCTCGTGCCAGTACGCCGGCACGTCGTCGTCGCGGAGGATGCGTGAGGAGAGGTAGCCGTTGCGCCAGACCGGCAGGAACGCGGCGATCACGACCACGCACAGGCCGCCCGCTGCGACGAGCTGCACCGCGTGCCGGCGGCGGAGCCCGCCCACGGCCGCGGCGATGAGTCCGGCGATCCCGAGCACGATCAAGGGGCCGACCCTCGGGGTGTTGCGCAGCGCCGCGCCGGCGGCGGCGCGACCGGCGAACGACTTGAACAGCGAGCCGACGGGGCTCGGATCGTCGTAGGGCCACGCCCCGACCGCGACGATCGTGCCCATCACGACGAGCGCGACGAAGTACGCCCGGTGCCGCCAGCGCACGAAGGCCGCCGACACGAGGCCGGCCAGCGGCACGGCGAGCGTCGCGTACACGAGCAGCTGCCGGTCCTGGTACTCGGCCGACTGGTCGAGCCAGGGTCCGAGCCGGTCGCGCCCCTCGAAGAACCAGTTCCCGAAGCCGCGGAGCAGGTCGTCGGGACGCGCGACCGTCGCGACCTGCCGCAGCGTCTCGGTGACGTCGAGCACGGGGACGCCGTAGCGCGCCTGGTCGACGAGCCCCGCGGCCCACCAGAGCGACACGCCGATCGTCGGGAGCGCGATCCGTCCGGCGGTCGCGAGCGCGTCGCGGGGACGCACTGATCCCTGCACCGCGGCCACGACGAGCCAGAGCACGGGCGCGATGCCGACGAACAGCAGCGACGAGGCGTTCGTGCCCCCGATGAGCAGCACGACGAGCGCGAACAGCACCGGGTCGCGCCAGCCCCTCCGGGCCGCGGCGCGGATCGTGAGACCGACGAGCCACGGCAGCCCCGCCCACGGGAGGAGCAGCACCGAGAGCCGCGCGGTGAACGCGAGCTGGTACGGCGCGAGGAGGTAGACGACCGCGCCAGCGATGGCGCCGACCCGGCCGGTGCCGAGCTTCGTGAGCAGCCAGAGCGTGCCCAGCGCGGCTGCGAACGAGATCGATCCCATCCACAGTCGCTGCGCGACCCAGTCGGGCACGCTCAGCTGATCCATGATCCAGTAGTACGGGCCCAGCGGGAACAGGTAGCCGACGTTCTGGTGCGGGACCGTGCCCGTGCCGATGTGCGGGTCCCACAGAGAGACCGCGCGCGACATCAGACGTCCGGGATCGAGGTAGAGATACTGCTTCGTGTCGCCGCTGACCTTGCCCGGCGACGACAGGAGGAACGGGACGTACGCGATCGCCGCGAACACGGCGACGTCCATCGCTCGCAGGCGCCGGGACGCCGGCGCGGCCACCGCACCCGGCGCCGCGGCCGCGCTCACGGGGCTCGGTACGCGGTGAGCCCCATCAGCTCGAAGATCTCGTCGTCCGGCAGCACCCGCACCTCAGGCGTGCGCGCGTCGTCGAGCGTGGCACCGATCGTCTCGCATTTCCCGACGACGTTGCGATAGCCACCCGAGCCGACGTACCAGATCGTCGATTCCCCGGCTTCGCGGAGCATCCGCTTCGCGAACGCCACCGCGTCGGCGGCTGCGAGGCGGTCTTCGTAGTCGACCCAGTTCACCCGCTCGGGACGGGCGCCGGAGGGGAACGTCTTCTGCCGGAGCGGGAGGCCCTCGAGCAACCGGCTCACGTCCGGGCCGACCTGGTCGGGGCAGTAGACGACGAGATCGTTGCGTCGCGCCTCCGCCCGGATGACCTCCGCCGGCTGCGCGGCCTGGGTCCGGTCCTCCGAGATGTTGCGGGCCGAGCTCACGAGACCGAGCCCGAGGACGACGACGAGGATTCCGGTTCGCACGCGCGGGTCGGCGAACGTCGTCAACCCGTACGCAGTCACCAGCACGAGCAGCGGGAACATCACCGCCGCGTACCGCGGGTCGAACGCCGTCCCCCCGAGCCACGACACCGTGAGCCCGAGCACGAGGATCGCGAACGCGCCCGCGGCCTCGAGCCGCACCTCCGGCCGGGTGCGCAGGTCGAGCTCGATGCGATTGCGATCGAGTGCGACACCGAACAGCGCCAGCAGCGGGAGCACGAGCAGGGGCGCGATGAGGAGGAAGTCCTCGGAGCGCTCCTCGCCCCCGACGAAGCCGATCAGGGCGCGGGCAAACGCGAACCACGGTGTGACCGCGTCGCCCCACGGCGTCCCCGTGTGCTCGAACTGGAACACGAGCGTCGGAAGCCACGGCAGGAGCGTGAGCCCTCCCACGACCATGGCGACGACGATGCGCGGGGCAGCATGGCGCGTCGGCGGGCTCCCACGGCGCCACGCCACGAGGAGGCCGGCACCGACGACCGCCACGACGTAGAACGACCAGTAGAGGCTGTAGACGAGCAGCGCCGTGACGAGCGCGACCACCGCCAACCGCGGCAGCGTCGGCGCGTCGAGCGCGCGGCGCAGTGCCAGGTATCCCCACAGCACCAGGAACATCACGAGCGCGTACATGCGCGTCTCGGTCGCATACCGCACGGCGTACGGCGACACCGCGAGGATCAGCACGGACCACCAGGCGACGGATCGGCCGCCGATGCGCTTCCCGGCCAGGTACGCCAACGGCAGCGTCGCCACCGACAGCACTCCGGAGAGCGCACGCACCGCGACGTCGCCGGTGCCGAAGACGTCGATCCAGAAGTGCAGCAGGACGTAATAGAGAGGAGGCGCGCCGTCGTGCTTGAGTGCGCCGCGGAGGTCCGAGAGGGGCAGCCGGGCGATGTTCACCGACAGCGCCTCGTCGAGCCACAGGTCGACGGTGGTGAGGAAGCGCAGCACGATGCCGGCGCCGATGACGAGCACGACCGCGGCGATGACGAGCCATGACAGCGCGTGCGCGCGCGTCGGCGCGGGCGGGTCGGTGCGCGCGAAGACCTCGGTCGAGGCGGTCATGACCCGCCCACGCTAGGCGTCTCGAAGGATCGCTACCGGGTCGCGCTCACAGCTGCGCGACCTCGTGCTCGAGCAAGTCGGCGAACCGCTTCCGCGCCGCCTCCTGCCGCGGCGGCAGGTGCTGGCTCGGGAAGAGGCCTTCGGACGGCTGGTACTCCTTGAGCACCTGCCGGGCGATGGTGACCTTGTGCACCTCGGTCGGGCCGTCGGCGATGCCCATGACCGGCATCATCGCCCACATCCCCATGAGCGGCATCTCGTTCGACGTCCCGAGTGATCCGTGGATGTGCAGCGCGCGGTACACGATGTCGTGCAGCACCTGGGGCGTGAGCACCTTGACCACCGCGATCTCGCGCCGCGCCTTGTGACCGTCGCTGTGGTCGATCTTCCACGCCGCCTGGAGCACGAGCAGCCGGAAGCCCTCGAGCTGGATGTAGGAGTCGGCGATCTTCTCCTGGACCATCTGCTTCTTCGCGAGCACCTCGCCCTGCGTGACCCTGCTCAGCGCGCGCTCGCACATCATGTCGAACGCCTTGCGACAGACGGCGATCGTCCGCATCGCGTGGTGGATCCGGCCGCCACCGAGGCGCGTCTGCGCGATCGCGAACGCCTGCCCCTCGCCGCCGAGCAGGTTGTCGACCGGGACGCGGACCTGGTTGTAGTGGACGTACGCGTGTGAACCCGTGCCGGCCGGCTCGCTGCCGAGTCCGACGTTGCGGATGATCTCGAGACCGGGTGTGTCGGTCGGGACGAGGAACATCGACGTTCCCTGGTACACCGGCACGTCGGGATCAGTCACGGCCATGACGATCGCGAACGCGGCGTAGCGCAGGTTCGAGGAGAACCACTTCTCGCCCTCGATGACGTACTCGTCGCCGTCGCGCGAAGCGCGACACGTGAACTGCGCCGGGTCGGAGCCGGCCTGCGGCTCGGTCATCGAGTAGCACGACACGATCTCGCCGTTCAGCAGCGGCGCGAGGTACCGCTCCTTCTGCGACTCGGTCCCGTAGTGGGCGAGGATCTCGGCGTTGCCCGAGTCGGGCGCCTGGCAGCCGAACACCATCGGTGCGAACGACGACCGCCCGAGGATCTCGTTCATCAGCGCGAGCTTCAGCTGGCCGTAGCCCTTCCCGCCCAGGTCGGGCCCGAGGTGGCACGCCCAGAGGTCGCGGCGCCTCACCTCCTCCTGCAGCGGGCGGATGACCTTCTCGTGCACCGGGTGCGACCGGTCGTAGACGACGTGCGAGCTGAAGGCGAGGTCGAGCGGCTCGATCTCGTCGCGCACGAACCCGTCGATCCAGTCGAGCTTCTCCTGGAACTCGGGATCGGTCGAGAAGTCCCATGCCATGGCTCGCTTCCTTCCTTCAGGCGGCAACCACGCCCGCGTCGTGACGGACGCCGGTCCCGCCGATCGGCAGCTCGACCTCGGACGGCGTCAGCCGCACCCGGGCTCCGACCAGCTCGGTCGTCTCGGCCTCGCGCAGCAGATCTTCGTCGGTGAGCCGTGCGTACGCACGCCCGCCGGGAACGTCACACACGAGGACCGCCCACTCCGGCCGCCCGTCACGACCGTGGACGACCGAGTACGCCGCGACCGTGCCGTCACCGTCGTAGCGCTCGACAATCGGCGTCGGCGGCGTCGCCGCGAGCCGCTCGTGCACCGCGCGCTGCTCGGGCGGCGCCACCGGCCCCGGGTCGGTGCTGTAGACGCCGAAGACGTGCTTCGTCATGTGCATCCCGACCCCGCTCACGAGCCCGAACGACCCCGGGTCGGCTCGCAGCACGTCGGCCATGGTCGCGATCGAGTGCGTCATGTAGTTGCTCCCAGCACCACCGTGGTACGGCAGACCTCCGGTCACCGTGAGCGGCCGCGGGTCGTCGTCGGCGATGCCGAGCGCATCGCGGCCGAAGTTCACCGAGCTCCCGAAGCAGCTGTAGAGATCGAGGTGCGCGACGTCGTCGGCGCCGATCCCGGCGATCCGGAACGCCTCGGTGCTCGCGGCCTCCATGGCGGGTGAGTGCCACATCTCGGGGTGCTCGGCCACGTAGGTCGGGTCGGTCGCGTAGCACCACCCGCGCAGGTACACCCGCTGCTCGGGAGGGACGCCGAGCGCATCGGCGCGCTCGTGGCTCGCCAGCACCACCGCCGCGGCCATGTCGACGTCCATGATCGACACCATGTACTTCGTGTACGGATAGCCGACCATGCGGTTGTCGGGACTGGCCTCGATGAGCTCGTCGGCACTGCGCGCGATGCGGAACCAGGCGTCGGGGTTGCCCGCCGCGATGGCCGTCATGGGCGCGAGCAGCTCCCCGAGGCGGGCGCGGTACTCGGGCAGGCCGATCCCCAGGTGCGCGCGGCGGGCGTTGTCGAACACCGCGAACGTCAGCCAGGCCTGCATGAGCTCGTGCGCGACCTCGGCGGGCGCGAACGGAGCTTCCCAAGGGTACGGCCGCTTGTCCTCGGGCTTGAACGAGTACGTGGCGCGCTCACCGCGCTTCTTGTACGCACGCTGCGTCGCGAGCGCCTCGGCACCGATGACGAGCGCGAGGTCGCTCTCGCCCCGGAGGATGCGCGCGCCTGCGTCCTGCACGAGCACCTGCGGCGTCGTGCCGCCGATCCCCGAGTAGTACCCGCGCGTCGGGTTCGCTCCGATCCGCTCGCACAGACGGCGCGGCGGGTCGTCGTACTGCCACGTCTGGCAGTACACGATGTCGACGGCGTCGAGCGCGTCGAGCACGACGGCGCCGGCGCCCGTGTCGTCGGCGGCAGCCCGCGCGACGTGCTCCCACATCTCGAGCGGCTCCGGCGCTCCGCCGGGCCCGACGTCCTCGGGGTGCCACGTGTGGCGCCCGCCGCCGATGAGGCAGGGCGCGCGTGGATCGACCGTCACCTCGCCTGCCAGTTCGGCGGACGCTTCTCCGCGAAGGCCTTCGGGCCCTCCTTCGCATCCTCGGTCTGGAAGATCCGGGAGGAGACCTTGCTCTCCTCCTCGAACGCGGTCCGCAGGTCCTTGCCGAGGCCCTCGAGCACCTCGGCTGCCGCGGCGACGGCGGCCTTGGCGCTCGCGGGATCACTGGTGTCGAGCGTCGCCAGCACCTGGTGCAGGGCCCGGACCGCCGTGCGGACCTTCTTGATCTCCGTCTCGTCGTGATAGAGGCCCTGCAGCGCGCTCTGCTTCGTCGCCTGCACCGCGAGTGGCGCGTTGGCGATCATGCGCTGCGCGAACTCGCGCGCGGTGTCGAGCAGCTGCTCGCGGGGCACCACCGCGTTCAGCAACCCCATCTCGTAGGCACGCTCGGCCGGGATGAGGTCGGCGCAGAGCAGGAACTCCATCGCGAGCGGCCACGGGATCTGCCGCGGGAGCCTCACCGTCGTCCCGCCTCCGGCGAAGAGCCCGCGCTTGGGCTCCATGACCGCGAACTTGGCCTCGGGGCACGCGACGCGGATGTCGCACCCGCCGAGCATCTCCATGCCGCCCGCGGTGCAGAAGCCGTTCACCGCCGCCACGATCGGCTTGTAGAGCGGCACGTTGCGCAGCACCGCCTTCGTGCCGTCGTCGAGGCGGTAGCCGTCGACCTCGGAGAGCCCCTCCTCGGCGATGCGCTTCTGGAACTTGGTGATCTCGGGGATGTAGGTCTTCAGGTCCGCGCCGGCGAAGAACCCCTTGTCGACGCCGGTGATGATCGCCACCCAGGCCTGGTCGTCGGCACCGAACCGGTCCCACGCCTCGCGCAGCGCCTTGAAGTGCTCCATGTCAGCGGCGTTGCGCGCCTCCGGGCGGTCGATCGTGATGAGGACGACGTGCTCGGAGTCCTGCTCGTAGTGGATCGGCATGCGGCCATGCTCCCCAAGTCACCGCGGCGACGGACCTGACACGATAGTCAGGTTCATCGAGACGGCTCCGTGCTGTCCCAGGGAGGGCGAACCGTGCGCGAGCACCGCTACGAGCTCGAGATGCCGCACGCGGCGGCGCGGATCTGGGCGCTGTTCCAGGACTACGACCGGTGGACGGACTACGCGCCGATGGTCAAGCGCGTCGACGTGCTCTGGCCGGGCGACGAGCACCACAACGGTCGACTGCGCCGCGTCATCTACAAGATGCCCTTCGGACGCGAGGGATCGGCGCTCGAGCTCGTGCACGACGTCGTGCCGGAGCGGGGCTACACGTACACGATGATCTCGCGCACTCCCGGTGACGACCAGACCGGCGCGATCGGACTCGAGCCGCTGGGGCCGAACCGCACGCGGTTCTCGTTCGAGGAGCGCTATCACCTCTCGAAGGCGCCCTACAAGTGGTTCGAGGGGCGCATCTACGGCTTCATCAACAAGCAGAACGAAGCGAGCATGCGGCGCGCGTCGGAGTGGCTGACGGCACACCCCGAGTACCGCGCCGACCTGGTCGACGCGCCATGATGCTGCCGACATGAGCGATCGACATCGCGCGCTGGTGACCGCGCCGTTCCGGGGTGAGGGTCTCGACACACTGCGCGGGGTCGCAGACGTCGTCCTCGATCCCTGGATCGACCACACGCCGCTCCGCCTCCTGGACGGCGAGAAGCTCGCTGCGCTCGTGCAGGAAGCCGACGCCGACCTGCTCGTCGTCGAGTCCGACTTCGTGAACGGCGCGGTCCTCGAGCTGCCGTTGCGCGCGATCGGCTCCTGCCGGGGCGATCCCAACAACGTCGACGTCGAGGCCGCGACCGCGCACGGCATCCCGGTGCTGCGCGCACCGGGGCGGAACGCAGACGCCGTGGCCGAGATCACCGTGGCGCTGCTCTTCGCGGTCAACCGCTCGATCGTGACGGCCGACCGTGACGTCCGCGCCGGGGCCATGTACCGCGACGGCACGATCCCCTACCAGCGCTTCCGCGCCTGGGAGCTGGCCGGGCGCACCGCCGGGATCGTCGGCCTCGGTGCCGTCGGCCGCGCGGTGAAGTGGCGGCTCGAAGGGCTGGGCATGCGCGTCATCGCCTACGACCCGTTCGCGTCGGACGCGACGCACTCCCTCGACGAGCTGCTCGCGGAATCGGACGTCATCTCGATGCACGCCGCGGTCACGCCGGAGTCGGCAGGCGTGATCGGAGCCGAGCAGTTCGCCGCGATGAGGGACGGCGCGATCTTCGTGAACTCGGCCCGCGCGCAGCTGCACGACACGGACGCGCTCGTGGCCGCGCTCCAGCGGGGCAAGCTCGCGGGCGCCGGGCTCGACCACTTCGTCGGCGAGAACCTGCCGGTCGACCACCCACTCTGCGCCATGGACAACGTCGTGCTCACGCCACACATCGGCGGTGCGACGTTCGACACGGAGGCGAACCACTCGCGGCTGATCGCGAACGGCATCGTCACGTTGCTCGCCGGCGGCAGGCCCGACAACCTCGTGAACCCGGAGGTCCTCGATGGCTGACACCGATCGCACGCAACCGTCTCTGACGGCGGCAGAGACCAAGGAGCAGGTGCTCTGGGTCGCGCAGGAGATGCTCCGCAGCGGGCTCGTCGAGGGCACCGCCGGGAACCTCGGGGCGCGGCTCCCCGACGGCAACGCCGTGCTGACCCCGTCGTCCCTCGACTACATGGAGATGACCCTCGACGACCTCGTCGTGTGCGATCTCGATGGAACGGTGGTCGAGGGTGAGCGCGGCCCGACGACCGAGAAGGCGCTGCACCTCTCGGCCATGCGGCTGCACCCCGAGATCCACGCGACGATGCACTGCCACGCCAAGCACGCCACGATGTTCGCTCTCGTGCGCGAGCCGATCCCGGCGGTGATCGAGGAGTTCGTGGTGTACGTCGGGGGCGACGTGCCCGTCGCGAACTACCAGACCACCGGCACCGACGACCTGGCCGAGGAGGTCGCCGGGTGGGTCGGTGACCGCAGCGCGGTGCTCATGGCCAACCACGGG
>DATBSK010000058.1:0-6784 GCA_036559825.1 Acidimicrobiia bacterium
GCACGTACACGTCGACCGGCACGATCTGGTCGACGCCCTGCACGATGGCGTAGTTGTTGAACATCCCGCCGGTGCTCGCGCACACGCCCATCGAGATGACCCACTTCGGCTCGACCATCTGGTCGTAGACCTGCCGGAGGACGGGGGCCATCTTCTGGCTCACGCGGCCGGCGACGATCATGAGATCGGCCTGGCGGGGGCTCGCCCGGAACACCTCCATGCCGTAGCGCGCGAGGTCGTAGTGCGCGGCGCCCGTCGCCATCATCTCGATGGCGCAGCACGCGAGGCCGAACGTCGCCGGCCACACCGAGTTGCGCCGCGCCCACTTCACGAGGTCCTCGAGGAGACCGGTGAAGAAGTTGTGCGGGATGGCCTCCATGCCCATCAGGCGCGCTCCTCCTGCGCCTGAGGGTCCGGCTCCGTCGTCGCCGCGCACCCCATCGTCAGGCGGCCTCTTCCTGCTCTTCGCGCGCGGGGTCGAGACCTCCGCGCCCCGGTGTGCCCTCGGCGTGCAGCACCTTGCCGGCGATCCTCGCCGTCACGTGCTTCACCGGACCCCAGTCGACGGCTCCGGTCGACAACAGGTACCCGAACGGCACGAGCAGCACGAGCAGGAAGACGCCCATGACCACGACGCCGTACGTGCCGAGCGGCTTGAGGATCGTCGTGAAGGGATAGAGGAAGATGATCTCGACGTCGAGCACGATGAACGCCATCGCGACCAGGTAGAACTTCACCGGGAAGCGCTCGGCGGCCTCGACCTCGGGCACGATCCCGCACTCGTAGGGCGCTTCCTTCGCCGCCGTCGGCCGACTCGGCCCCAGCAGCTTCGACGCGACGAACGAGAGGCTCGCGAACAGGAAGACCAGCACGATCATCGCCAGGATCGGCAGGTACTGCTCCACAGCATCCCCTTCCAGGACGGCCGCGCGACGCGCACCCTACCCGCGGCCGCCGACGAGGAAGCAATGCTGGACACGGCGGGTCCGTCAAGATGCGTCTCTCGACCCTCCCCATGACGGTGAGGGACGCATCATGCGCTCAGGACGCGTTCGCGACGGCGCTGATCGCGTCGCCCGCCCGGCGGACCGCCAGCTCGGCCGCGTGGAGGACCTCGCCGGCCCACACGACGCCGATCGCGGCAGCGACGCGGGTGTCGTCGCGGCCGCGCCACTGGTCGAGCACGTCCACCTGGACCCGCTGCCTTGCCGCGCGCGGCTCCTTCGGGGCCGGCGCTGCGATGCGCCCGGCGGTCACCGCGTCCGCCTCGGCACGGAGCGCGCCACCGAGCGCGTCGGTCTCGTGGCGGACTGCGGCGACCGCATCGGGGAACGCACCGATGAGGAACCCGAGCTGCGTCAACGCGGTGACGAGGTCGCACGCGGCCTGCACCTGGCGCGCCGAGCCCGCGACCGCGGCCCACTGCGCAACGCCGGGCGGGACGGTTCCGGGCGCCGACATGATCTCGTCGTACGCGTCGGCGACGCGACGCGCCGCCTGGCTCGCGCGCTCCTGGCACGGGCCCGCGCTCGTCACGTCGCCCCCGGTCATCCCGTCGACGGCACGGTCGAGGTACTCGGCATCGGCGCGCAGGTGCGCGCCGAGCACCGACCGCAGCAGACCGCGCGCGCCCCGGGGCCAGAGCAGGAGACCGACCGCGATGCTGACGCCCGCGCCGATCGCGATGTCCTCGACCCGCACGAGCCCCGTGTGCCAGCCCTCGGGCTCGATCACGTCGAAGAGGAGGACGATCGCGACCGTGAAGGACGCCTGGCCGACGACGAACGAGATCGCGCTCGGCGCGTACGCCGCGCCGAAGGCCGCGATGGGCATGACGATCCACTCCTCGGTCTGCCCCGCGTCGAAGATGCCGAAGAGCACGAGCACGACGACCAAGCCGAGCACCGTTCCGCCGATCGCCTGCGCAGCGGTCCGGCCGGTCGCGAGCGCGTTCGAACGCAGCACCGACAGCGTCGCGAGACCGACCCAGAAGCCGTGATCGATCGTCAACAGACCCGCGAGGAGCACCGCGCCACCGACCGCGACCGCGGTGCGCACCGCGTTCTGGAACCGGACCGACGAGAGATCGAGGTTCGCACGCAGGACGTGGCGCACCCGTGCGACCCGACCACGCTCCTCGTCGATCGGCGTCTCGAGCGTCTCCGCGAGATCGTGGTCGAGCGGTGTGCCGCCCATGCCGATCACGACGTCCGCCGCGAGGGAGACCGCCATGAACGACGCCACCCGCGACCACCATGCTCCCTCGAGCCCGGTGAGCACATCGCTCGGCGCAGTGCCGTCGCGCAGCGCCGACTCGGTCCAGGTGCCGAGCGCGTCGCGGTGCTCGTGGCGCGCGCGGTCGACGGCGAGCAGCTCCGGGTCCGGGGCCGCCGGGTCGTCGATCCGCGCCGCGGCCGCGTCGAGCAACACGGCCGTGGCCTCGCGCAGCCGCGCACCGGCATCCTCGGTCGGCCCCCCCACCGCCTCCGGCTCGAGGCTCACGAAGCGGTCGAGACCTTCCATGAGCGCGACGAAGGCCCGATCGCGCACCGCGGGTCCGGCCGGGCGGTAGGGCGTGGCCGCGTACGCATGGTGCAGCCGCTCCACGGCCTTCCGGGCCGCGGCGCGCGCCCCCGGCGACCCGGCGGCGCGCACGTACGCGGCACACGCGCGCAGCGCGTCCGCCGCCGCGCTCCAGAGCACCGGGCGGGGGTACACCGGCAGCAGGAGCAGCGCGAGCGCGGTCGCCGCCACGCCGCCGAAGCCCCAGCCGAGGACGCGGCTCGGGAGGTCGTCGACGGTGCCGACGAACGTCGCCGCGAGCACGTACGACAGGGCCGTCACGAACATCCCCGCGGCCCACGCGCCCCCGAAGGCCGCGGTCTGCATCAGGGCGAAGCCGACCACGAACCCGATCACACCGGCGACGACCGGCTCGTCCGAGACCAGCGTGCCGACGACGATGAGCGCGGCACCGACCGCGGTCGCGGTGAGATACGCGGTGGCGCGGGCCCGCGGCGGCCCCCCGAAGTCGGCCATCGCCACGAGCGCGAAGGCAGCGAACGCCGCGAAGAGCCCGGCCTGCTCGTCACCCGTGACCGCGTCGACGAGCGCGAGCGCGCCGGGCAGCGCGATCGCGGCACGGAGGCCCTTGCGCATCGCGGTCGAGCGCGCATCGTGCACCGCGGGTGTGGTGTCCGGCACGGCGCGAGTCTGGTGCTTGCTCAGGGTTCGGGGGCGACCCTCACCATGGCAGCGACCGTGCGGTAGACGGCCTCGGCCGGTCCGAGCTCGTCGGGCCGCAACAGGTTCGCCATGATGCGCAGGATCCACTCCATGAGCGTCCGGCTCTGGAAGCCGATCCGCGTGAGCTCGCGCATCACCGCCGGGTTGCCGATCGCGCGCACGAAGGCCCGCGCCACCTTGAAGTAGAGCCCGTACGTCTCGGCGAGCCGGGTCTCGTAGCCGCGCAACGCGAGGCCGTTGCCCGTGCACAGCGCCTCGTCGACGACCTCGGCCGCGAGCCGCCCCGTCTCGTACGCGACCGAGATGCCCTCGCCGTTGAACGGGTTGACACCGCCGGCGGCATCACCGACCTGGACCCACGCCGGCCCGACCGCGGGCTTCACCGAGAAGCCCGTGGGCAGCTTGCCGCCGGTCGGCGGGCCGCACGACGTCTCGGGTGAGATCTCCCAGGTGGCGGGCGCGGTCGCGCAGAAGGCGTCCATGAGGTGACTCGTGTTGACGTCCTTCCAGCCCGCGAACGTGGAGAGGAGACCCACGCCCACGTTCACCGTGCCGTCGCCGACGGGGAAGATCCAGCCGTAGCCCGGCAGGCTGCGACCCTGGCGGTCGCGGATGTCGAGGTGGCTCTCGATCCACGGCTCGTCGTGACGGGGGCTGCGGAAGTAGCCGCGCACCGCCATGCCCAGCGGGTACGTGCGGTCACGGGAGGAGCCGAGCATGCGACCGAACCTCGAGTTCGAGCCGTCCGCGACCACGACGTAGCGGGCGCGGACGGCCTCGGTCGCCCCATCCTCTTTCTTGTGCACGACGGCACCGGCGAGCAGCCCGCCGTCGAGCAGCGGGGCGGTGGCCTCGGCACCCTGCCAGAGCGTCGCACCTGCCTTCACCGCCCGGTCCGCCACCATCTCGTCGAGGTCGCGCCGCCGCACGACGTAGCCGTAGGGCGGGAACCGCGGGTGGTCGGGCCAGGCGAGCTCCAGGGTCACGCCGTGCGCGAGCGAGCGCAGGCCGTCGTAGCGGAGGTGCCCGGACGCGAGCCGGTCGCCGAGTCCCATGTCCTCGAGCTCGGCGACGGCCCGCGGCGTGAGGCCGTCGCCGCAGGTCTTCTCCCGCGGGAAGCGCTTCTTCTCGACGACCAGGACGTCGTGACCCGCCTCGGCGAGCCAGTAGGCCGCCGCCGCCCCCGACGGGCCGCCCCCGACGACGAGGACGTCGCGCGCTGGGTGGTCGGTCACCTGACGATGCTCCCACGCGACGCCTGAATATGCCGATTCCGCAAGTAGCGTGGTATGCAAGTCGCGCAACGGCCCGAGTCCCGTAGGGAGGAAGCCGGGTATGCCGAACCTGCTGCCCGACTGGACGTTGACGCTCCCGTGGGACCTCGGCGACTGGAGCCTCCGGGGGTCGGGCCGGCTGGTCTGGTCGATCTTCCTGTTCGCGATCGGGATCGGGATCGTGTTGACCCTGATGCGGCCACCGCACCTCAAGCGCCCGTTCCCCACGAGGGTCGGCGTGGCCCTGTTCTTCGTGATCGTCGTCGGCACACTGGTGCTCGGGAAGCTCGTCCCGTCGCTGCAGCGCGGCATCGTGTGGCTCGGCATCTTCGTGTTCCTCGGCCACCTGTTCCTCATGCTCGCGTCGCGCAAGCCCCGCGATCCCGACGTGCCGGCGACCTGGGCGGAGTGCATCGCCGGCGCCGTGGCCGTGTTCGCGCTCATGGCGCTCGGCTACGCGATCATCCCGCACGAGTGGCTGACGTTCGCGAACGCGAAGCTCGAGTGGGGTGACAGTTCGAAGTTCGTCTTCACCTCGAGGATGGACATCCTCGGGTTCATCCCGGTCCACTACCCGTTCAGCCTCGACTTCCCGGCGGTGCGCGACATCGTCGTCACGATGATCTACGTGGTCGTGCTCGGGCTGAACATCTTCCTGTTCTCCAAGTGGCAGAAGCGCAACGAGGTGCCGGCAGAGGCAGCCGAGGAGCCGGTCCGCCGCTCGCGCTTCGGGCGCCCGTTGCGCTCGATGCGGCGCGGGCGCGCGCCCGAGCCCGCGACGGCATCCGCGACGTCAGGGGACGGTGGGTGACCATGCAGCGAGCGGAGCAATGGTGATGGCCCGGACCGACGCGAACCCGCCCATGCCCGACTTCGCGACCGACTACGTCCTGCAGGAGGTCGATCCCGCCTACCTCACGCAGGCGGTGAAGCCGAAGCAGTTCCTGCACATCGACCAGGCCGAGTGCATCCTCTGCGAGGGCTGCGTCGACATCTGCCCCTGGAAGTGCATCCACATGGTGTCGGTCGACGCGATCAGCGAGGCCGTCGCAACGGAGCAGCCGGGGGAGGACCCGCGCGATCACGTCGCGTTCATCGTCGACGAGGACATCTGCACCCGGTGCGCCCTGTGCGTGGACCGGTGCCCGACCGGGGTGATCATCCTCGGCAAGATCGGCGCCGTCCCCGTCGAGGGCGACCCGCACACCCGCACCAACCGGCACGGCTACTCCTACGGCGTCCGGTTCTGAAGCCAGCAGCGAAGCACTCCACGAGGAGCGAGGTTCGTGGCCAACGGCAACGGTAGGAACGGCAGCGGCAACGGGCACCGCGGTCGAGAGCGGGTCGCGGCCGCCCTCGACAAGACCGACGAGAAGATCCGCGGGTCGCAGGCGTGGAACTCGATCTTCCGCCCCGGCTCGGTGTACCGCCGCGGCTACACGGACAGCCCCCGCAACCGCTCCTACGTGATCATGAACAACGTGCTGTACCACCTCCACCCGGTGAAGGTGAAGCGGCACGCGGTGAAGGTCTCCTACACGCTGTGTCTCGGCGGGCTGAGCTTCTTCCTCTTCATCCTGCTCACCGTCACCGGCATCTTCCTGATGTTCTTCTACCGACCCACGGCGGCGAACGCGTGGGACGACATCAAGACGCTCGAGACCGCGGTCGCGTTCGGGTCACTCGTGCGCAACATGCACCGCTGGGGTGCGCACCTCATGGTGATCACCGTCTTCCTGCACATGTGCCGCGTCTTCTACCACGGCGCCTACAAGGCGCCGCGTGAGTTCAACTGGGTCATCGGCGTGATCCTGCTCCTGCTCACCCTGCTGCTCTCGTTCACCGGCTACCTGCTGCCCTGGGACCAGCTCGCCCTCTGGGCGGTGACCGTGGGCACGAACATGATGGGGTACACCCCGGTCTTCGGCTCGAGCGTGAAGTACGTGCTGCTCGGCTCGAAGGAGATCGGCAACGACACGCTGTTGCGCTGGTACGTGCTGCACGTGCTGCTGCTGCCGTTCGTAATCGTCATCTTCATGGCCGTCCACTTCTGGCGCGTCCGCAAGGACGGCGGCCTCTCGGGTCCCCTGTAGGAGTCGAGGCTCATGGCTGAGGTTCCCGAACACCTGCTGCAGCGGTCCCGGGAGCGCCGCAAGGCGCTCGGCTTGCCCGTGCCCGGCGAGGACGCGGAGCCGGCCGCGGCCGAACCCACCGCCGCAGAGGAGGTGGCCCCCGTCGAGGCCCCCGCGCCGGCGGCGGCGGCT
>DATBSK010000059.1:0-29662 GCA_036559825.1 Acidimicrobiia bacterium
CGGACGAGTTCGCCGTCGATGTAGAACGGGCCCTCCGTGACCTCTGGCGTCAGCACGCAGGCCGCGCTCGACGCGGTGCCGCCGACGGTCGGCGCGGTCGTGCCACCCGTCGCCGACGGGCGGCGAGCGCTGCCCGCGGACGACGGGCCGCCGTCCCCGCACGCGGCCGCGAGCGCGCCGAGGCCGGCGGCACCGAGGAGCCCGAGCGCGCGGCGGCGCGTCACGAGACTCGCGCCCAGGGGGGCATCTCCGGGTCGATCCATGGCACCAGCATCGCGGGCCCACGTCAGAGCCGGATCAGAGCCGCCGCAGAACCACCTGGAATCACGCGGGCTCGGGGACCTGGACGTCGTCGGGCTCGGGGCGCGGCTCGTCGGCCGCGAGCGAGCCCCGGCGCCGCCGGAAGGCGAGGAGCCCCCACCCGGCGGCCCCGCACGCCGCCACGCCGCCCACGGCGACCGCGGCACGGGGCCCGGCGGCATCGGCGATCCACCCGATGACGGGGCCGCCGATCGGCGTGCTCCCGAGGAACACGATCGCTTGGAGCGCGAGCACGCGCCCGCGCATCTCGGGTGCCGCGTTCACCTGCACGATCGCCGTCGAGGTGGTGAGGAACATGACGCTCCCGATCCCGACGAGCAGGCCCAGTGGGAACGCCCAGGCGAGGTCGGGGGCACCCGCGAAGAGCAGCATCGCGACGCCGAAGGACAGCGCCGCGACCGCGACGTCCCGCAGGTCGATCGTCCGGCGTTGGGCGGTGTACAGCGCGCCGGCGAGTGACCCGATGCTGATGACCGAGAACAGCACGGTGAACATCGCCTCGCCGCTCCCGAAGGTCCGCGTCACCATGAGCGGGAACACGACCTGGAAGTTGAACGTGAACACCCCGACGATCGCGGCCATGACGAGCGGGATCGCGAGCTCGGGGACGCCCCGGACGTAGCGCAGCCCGGCGCGCACCTGGCCCGCGGCTCGCGATGTGATCGGGGCCACGCGCAGCTCCGAGGCTCGCATCAGCGAGAGCGCGAGGATCGCGCCGACGTACGAGCATCCGTCGACCGCGAAGCACCAGCCGTATCCGACCGTCGTGATCAGCAGTCCCGCGACGGCCGGTCCGATGATCCGGGCGCTCGTCATCATGGCGGTGTTGAGGCTGACGGCGTTGTGCATCATGCCCTCGGGGACCATCTCGGCGACGAACGCCCGGCGCGTCGGGTTGTCGAACGCGAACGCGATGCCACCCAGGAGCGCGACGGCGTCGATCGCCTCGACGGGTGGGTGGTCCATGAAGGCGATGGCGGCCATCGCGAACGACTGGGCCATCGCGAACACCTGCACGACCAGCAGGAGCTTTCGCTTGTCGGAACGGTCGGCGACGAGACCGGCCCATGCGCCGATCACGAGGATCGGCCCGAACTGACACGCCGTGACGACGCCGACCGCCACCCCGTCGTCGGTGAGCTTGAGCACGAGCAGCGACTGCGCGACGAGCGTCAGCCAGTTCCCGATCTGCGAGATGCCCTGACCGACGAAGAACAGCCGGAAGTTGCGCACGCTCAGCGAGCGGAACGTGTCGCTCGTGACAGTCGCGATCCGTCGTCTCATTGGCGGCGTCGGGATCCCTCCGGGATGCGAGGATCTTCCCATGCCGGACAGGCAAACGCGCTCGGTCATCGCACTGCTCACCGGCATGTTCACGTCCGCGAGCGCGGTCGTCGCGCTCACCACCGCGCTCGGCAAGCAGGTCTACGACCTCACCGGCAGCGAGTTCGCGCTCGGTCTGCTCGGGCTGGCCGAGTTCGCGCCGAACGCACTGCTCGTGCTGGTCACCGGCACGCTCGCCGACCGCTACGACCGCCGGCTCATCGTCTCGATCTCGATGGTCGGCCAGGCGCTCGTCGTTGCCGGGCTCGCGTGGTACGCCGCAGGCGACCCGACGTCCGCGGTCCCGATCTTCGTGCTCGTGGTCCTGTTCGGGATCGCGCGCGCGTTCGCGTGGCCGGCGCTCCGAGCGCTCCCGCCGGACGTCGTCGAGCGGTCGCGCATCCCGTGGCTCACCGTGCGCGGCAGCGCGACGTTCCAGGCCGCAATGATCGTCGGGCCGGTGCTCGGTGGCTTCCTCTACGCCGCCGACGTGGCACTCCCGTACGTCGCGGTGGCCGTGATGCTCGTCGTCGGCGCGGTCGTGATCCGTCTCGTCCAGGTGCACCCAGTGCATGCGACGACGGAACCCGCCGACACGGGTCAGATCGTGGCGGACGCCACGCTGGAGGTCGCGACCGAGGCGGCCGACGGGGCGACGGCGATGACCGGGTCGAGCGGGCGGCTGAAGGAGGCGATGGCCGGCTTCGTGTTCATCCGGCACGAGCCGTTGCTGCTCGGCGCGATCACGCTCGATCTCTTCGCCGTGCTCTTCGGGGGCGCGGTCGCGCTGCTCCCCGCGATCGCCGAAGAGCGACTCGGCGTCGGCGCGGTCGGTCTCGGCTGGCTGCGCGCCGCCATCGGGATCGGCGCCGCGGCGATGACGCTCTGGCTCGCCTGGCGCCCCTTGCGCCGCCGCGTGGGGCCGACGCTGTTCGTCGCCGTCGCCGCGTTCGGGGTGGGCACGATCGTGCTCGGCGTCACGACCAGCTTCGCGGTCGCCTTCGCGGCGCTCGTGCTGCTCTCGGCCGCCGACGCGATCAGCGTGTTCATCCGGGGAACGCTCGTCCCGCTCGTCACACCGGTCACGATGCGCGGCCGGGTGCTGGCGTTCGAGATGGTCTTCATCGGCGCGTCGAACGAGCTCGGCGCGTTCGAGTCGGGTGTCGCCGGCCAGCTGCTCGGACCCGCGGCCGCCGTGGTGCTCGGGGGCGTGGGCACGCTCGTGATCGCCGGCGCCTGGGCGGGCCTCTTCCCGGCGCTGCGCCACGTCGACCGCTTCCCCGGTCTCGACGACGACGCACCCCGCGTCGAACCCCGGTCGCCGCTGCCCTCGGTACCCTCGTCGTCGCAGACGGAGTGAGCACGAGGAGCTGGAACCTGATCCCCTGGTCGGACGAGCGCGCCCGGACGCTCGCGGAGCAGCTGGCCGGCGAGCGTGGCGCGCTGCTCCCGGTGCTGCACGCGCTCCAGGACACGTTCGGGTACGTCGATCCGCGCGCGGTCGCGGTCGTCGCCGACGTGCTGAACCTCTCCCGAGCCGAGGTGCACGGCGTCGTCACCTTCTACCGCGACTTCCGCCGCGAGCCACCGGGCCGTCACGTCGTGAAGGTGTGCCGCGCCGAGGCGTGCCAGGCGGTCGGTGCGGACGGCCTCGTCGCGGGCGCGCGCGCCGTGTTCGGCGTGGACGTCGGGGGCACCTCCGCGGACGGCCGCGTGTCGCTCGACGAGGTGTTCTGCCTCGGCAACTGCGCGCTCGGGCCGTCGGTGATGGTCGACGGCCGGGTGCACGGTCATGTCGACGCGGACCGCCTCGAGGAGCTGCTCGAGCTCGACGAGCCCGCGCCCGCGCGCGCACCGGGAGGCGTGACCGTCTACGTGCCCGGTGACGCGTCAGCGCGCGCGGTCGGCGCCGACGAGGTCGCGGCGGCCATCGCCGAGCAGGCGCGCGCCCGCGGGACGCCGGCGAACGTGGTGCGCAACGGCTCGCGTGGTCTCCTGTGGCTGGAGCCCCTCGTGGAGGTGGCGACCGCCGGCGGCCGTGTCGCGTACGGGCCGGTCGGTGTCGACGACGTGGCGTCGCTGCTCGACGCGGACTTCCTGTCGGGCGGCGATCACGCGCTCGCGCACGGCCCGACCGACGCGATCCCCTGGCTGGCCCGCCAGGAGCGCATCACGTTCGCCCGGGTCGGGGTCGTCGATCCGCTGTCGCCGGAGGAGTACGAGGCACACGGCGGCCTCGCGGGGCTGCGCCGCGCCCTGACGATGTCACCGGAGTCGATCTGCGACGAGCTCGTGGAGTCCGGGCTTCGCGGGCGCGGCGGCGCCGGGTTCCCCGCGGGGATCAAGTGGCGCGCCGTCCTCGACGCCCCGGCCGGTGAGCGGTTCGTGTGCTGCAACGCCGACGAGGGTGACAGCGGGACGTTCGCGGACCGCATGCTGATGGAAGGCGACCCCTTCCTGCTCATCGAGGGCATGCTCGTCGCCGCCCACGTGATCGGCGCGCGCGAGGGCTTCGTCTACCTGCGCTCCGAATACCCGGACGCGCTGCGGGTGCTCCGCGCCGCCGTCGACAGGGCCCGTGACCTCGGCTGGCTCGGTGATGCCGTGCTCGGCACCGACATGGCCTTCGACATCACGATCCGCGTCGGCGCGGGCTCCTACGTGTGCGGCGAGGAGACCGCGATGCTCGAGAGCCTCGAGGGCAAGCGCGGCGTCGTCCGAGCCAAGCCGCCGCTGCCCGCGATCGAGGGACTGTTCGGCAAGCCCACGATCGTGAACAACGTCCTGACGCTGGCGAGCGTGCCACCCATCCTCGCCGGAGGCGCGGCCGCCTTCGCCGGCCTGGGAGTCGGCCGGTCGCGCGGCACGCAGGTCTTCCAGCTCGCGGGCAACGTCGCGCAGGGCGGCATCGTCGAGGTGCCGTTCGGGATCACCCTCCGCGAGCTCGTCGAGGACTTCGGAAGCGGGAGCCGCACGGGTCGCCCGGTGCGGGCCGCGCAGGTCGGAGGCCCGCTCGGCGCGTACCTGCCCGCGACCGCGTTCGACGTCGTCATGGACTACGAGGCGCTCGTCGAAGCCGGCGGTCTCCTCGGCCACGGTGGGGTCGTCGTGTTCGACGACACCGTCGACCTCGCGCGGCAGGCACGCTTCGCGATGGAGTTCTGCGCCCAGGAGTCGTGCGGCAAGTGCACCCCCTGTCGCATCGGTGCCGCGCGCGGCGTCGAGATCCTCGACCGCGTCCTCGACGGCTCGGACGTCGACGCGAACCTGGCGCTGCTCGACGAGCTGTGCGAGGTCATGACCGACGGCTCGCTCTGCGCGATGGGCGGGCTCACACCGCTCCCCGTGCGCAGCGCGCTGCGGCACTTCGGCGACGACTTCGCGTCACGAGGCGGTACCGTTGCCGGCGCACGACGCGAAGGAGCCGGCGCGTGAGCCTCACGGCGAGCATCACGGGCGAGCACGACCTCGGTACGAAGCCCGCGCCCGGCGACGCCGTCGTCACGGTCGAGGTCGACGGCCGCACCGTGACCGTCCCGCACGGCACCTCCGTCATGCGCGCCGCGGCCCTGGTCGACGTCGACGTGCCGAAGCTCTGCGCGACGGACCGCCTCGACGCGTTCGGCTCGTGTCGCGTCTGCCTCGTCGAGATCGAAGGCCACAAGGGCACACCCGCGTCGTGCACCACGCCGGTCGCGCCCGGGATGCGGATCCGCACCGAGTCGCCCCGACTGGCACGCCTCCGGCGCGGCGTGGTCGAGCTCTACCTCTCCGATCATCCCCGGGAGTGCCGAAACGGCACGGGGGGCGAGTGCGAGCTGCACGATCTCGCCGATCGGCTCGGCGTCGACACCGTGCGCTACCCGGTCGACGCGCACCACCTCGACGCCCCGGTCGACGAGAGCAATCCGTACTTCCGCTTCGATCCGTCGGCGTGCATCGTCTGCTCACGGTGCGTGCGTGCCTGCGACGAGATCCAGGGGACGTTCGCGCTGACGATCCAGGGCCGCGGGTTCGCCTCGACGGTCGCGGCGAGCGCCGACGACAAGCTCATGGACTCCGAGTGCGTGTCGTGCGGCGCGTGTGTGCAGGTCTGTCCCACCGAGGCGCTCGTCGAGACGTCGGTCCTCGAGCTCGGGGCACCGGACCGCAGCGTGCTCACGACCTGCGCGTACTGCGGCGTCGGCTGCAGCTTCCGCGCGGAGCTCCGCGGCGACGCGGTCGTGCGCATGGTGCCGGCGAAGGACGGCGGGGCCAACGAGGGTCACTCGTGCGTGAAGGGACGGTTCGCCTGGAGCTACGCGGCGCACCCCGATCGGGTGCTCGCCCCGCTCGTGCGCGACCGGATCAGCGATCCCTGGCGGGAGGTCACCTGGGAGGAGGCGGTCTCGCACACGGCGGCGCGTCTGCTCGACATCCAGGATCGCTACGGCGGCGATGCGATCGGCGGGATCACGTCGTCCCGCTGCACGAACGAAGAGGTCTTCGCGGTGCAGAAGATGGTGCGCGCCGCCTTCCGCAACAACAACGTCGACACGTGCGCGCGGGTGTGCCACTCGCCGACGGGGTTCGGGCTCAAGCAGACGTTCGGCACGTCCGCGGGGACACAGGACTTCCGCTCGGTCGACTACGCGGACGCCGTCCTGTTGATCGGCGCCAACCCGACCGATGCGCATCCCGTGTTCGCGTCACGCCTCAAGCAGCGGCTCCGCCGCGGCGCGGGGCTCATCGTCGTCGATCCCAGGGAGATCGACCTCGTGCGCACGCCGCACATCGAGGCCGCGCACCATCTCCAGCTGCTGCCCGGCACGAACGTCGCACTGGTGAACGCGCTCGCGCACGTGGTGGTCACCGAAGGTCTCGTCGACGAGGAGTTCGTGCGGACGCGCTGCGAGATCGACGCCTTCGAAACGTGGCGCGACTTCATCTCCCGCGACGAGCACAGCCCGGAGTCGACGGCCGAGTTCACCCGAGTGCCGCCCGAGGCGGTGCGCCGCGCGGCACGGCTCTACGCGTCCGCGCCGAACGCGGCGATCTACTACGGGCTCGGCGTCACCGAGCACAGCCAGGGCTCCACCATGGTCATGGGCATGGCCAACCTCGCGATGGCCACCGGCAACATCGGCCGGGAAGGCGTCGGCCTGTGCCCGCTGCGCGGGCAGAACAACGTGCAGGGGTCCGGCGACATGGGCTCGTTCCCGCACGAGCTGTCGGGGTACCGCCACGTCTCGGACGATGCGACCCGCGCGCTGTTCGAGGAGCGCTGGGGGGTCCCCATCGGCTCCGAGCCGGGGTTGCGCGTGCCGAACATGTACAGCGCGGCACTGGGCGGCGAGTTCAAGGGTCTGTTCGTGCAGGGCGAGGATCTCGCGCAGTCCGACCCGAACACCGAGCACGTCGTCGCCGCGCTCGAGGCGATGGAGTGTGTCGTCGTGCAGGACCTGTTCCTGAACGAGACGTCCCGGTGCGCGCACGTGTTCCTGCCGGGTACGTCGTTCCTCGAGAAGGACGGGACCTTCACCAACGCCGAGCGCCGGATCAACCGCGTGCGGCCGGTCATGGCACCCCTCACGGGCAAGCACGAGTGGGAGGTCGTGTGCGAGCTCGCGACGGCGATGGGGTCGCCGATGACGTGGGGTGACGCGTCCGAGATCATGGACGAGGTCGCGGCTCTCACGCCGTCGTTCGCGGGCGTCTCGTTCCGCACGCTCGACGAGGTCGGGAGCGTGCAGTGGCCGTGCAACGAGGCCGCGCCCCGGGGCACGCCCGTGATGCACGTCGACACGTTCGCGCGGGGCAAGGGCCGTTTCGTCGAGACGCCGTTCGTGCCGACGGACGAGCGAGCGACGCGCCGCTACCCGCTGCTGCTGACGACCGGGCGAATCCTCAGCCAGTACAACGTCGGCGCGCAGACGCGGCGGACCCGCAACACCGAGTGGTACCGCGAGGACGTCCTCGACATCCATCCGGCCGATGCCGAGGAGCGCGGGATCGCCCATGGTGACCGCGTCTCGCTGCAGAGCCGCGTGGGCGAGACCACGCTGCACGCGAACGTCTCCGAGCGGATCCCGCAAGGGGTCGTCTACACGACGTTCCACTACCCGGTGACCGGGGTCAACGTCGTGACCACCGAGCACTCCGACTGGGCGACGAACTGCCCCGAGTACAAGGTGACCGCGGTGCAGGTCGGACCGACCCACCTGCTCGGGTCGCCTCCGCTCCGCCGTCCCGGTCGTCCCACCACGGCTCCGCTCCGGCTCGGCCTGCGGGCAACGGACGACGACGGCGCGCGCCGGCACGGCGGCCGCGATCCCGACGCGGACCTCATCCGCATGGTCAACCAGATCTCCGAGGAGTTCGCGCACCTCGGCCGCGACGAGGCGGTCCGCGCCGTCGCGCACCACCTGCGCATGTTCTGGGAGCCGCAGATGCGCGCCCACCTGCTCGCGCTCGTCGACAGCGGCCACGACGCGCTGCGCCCGGTCGCGATCGACGCGGTCGGCGCCCTTCAGGCCCCCGAGTCGTAGGCGCGCGAACCGTCGAGCGTCATCACCTCGGTGCCCAGCTCCGCGAGGAGATCGAGGCTCACGTGCACCTGCCCGGTGCGCTCCGGCGGGCAGTCGCAGAGCGCGACGACCGCCTCGACCATCCCCTCCATCGACTCGATGAGGTCGTCGGTCACGATGTCGCCGACGAGCGCCTCGGCGCCCTCGCTCATGACCGCGGCGCGCGGCTCGACGGTGTTGACGCGGATCCCCGTGCCGTACAGCTCGACCGCGAACGCGTTCGTGATGCGATTGAGCGCGGCCTTCGTCGCGCCGTACACACCGATGACGGCCGACACGCCCGACGTGCGGAACGGCGGCCCGGGTGCATGGCGCGCGGTCGCGCTCGAGAGGTTGACGATCCAGCCCTCGGCCTGAGCACGCATCAAGGGGATGACGGTCTGCGCGAGGTCGACCGGCGCGTGCAGGTTGATCTCGAAGATGAGGCGGCGCCGCCGCAGCGGGTAGTCGAGGACCGACGCGTACATCGCCGCGGCGGCGTTGTTCACGAGGATGTCGACCCGGCCGTCCAGCACCTCGAGCGCGGCCGGGACGATCGTCGCGCGGCTGTCCGCGTCGGCGAGGTTGGCCGCGACGAGCTCGACGGTCGTCCCGTGCCGCCGGCACCGCTCCACGGTCTCGTGCAGGCTGCCGGCAAGCCGGTGGTCGTCGGGCGACACCGAGCGCGCCGTGACGACGACGTCGGCGCCCTCCGCGGCGAGTCGCTCGGCGACGGCGGCGCCGATGCCGCGGCTCGCGCCCGTCACGATCGCCTTCCGCCCCGTGAACCGGCTCACGCTGCCTCCTCCTGCGTTGCGACCGTAGCCTCGACGTCGTGACACGGATCAGGACGATCCCGGAGCTCGTGGACGACGCGGCGCGCGCCCACCCGGACCGGACCTGGCTGATCAGCGACGACGAGTCGTTCTCGTTCGACGAGGCACGCGAGGCCACGGAGTCGGCGGCGAGGGTGCTCGCGAGCCATGGCGTCACCCCCGGCGATGTGGTGCTCCTGGTCGCGCACAACACTCCCACCCACGTGCTCGCGTGGCTCGGGATCCTGCGACTCGGCGCGATCGCGCTGCCCGTGAACCCGAGGAGCACCGTCGCAGAGCTCGCGGGGTTCCTCGACCAGGTCACGCCCCCGGCCGCGGTCTTCGATCCGGCTCACGACCCGGCGTTCGCCGACGCGGTGACGCGAGCGCGGACCCACCCCGCGATGCTCGCGATCGATGACCTGCGCTCGGGTCGCAACGGAGGAGGGGCGACCTCGAGGCCCGACGGCCCGCGGGCGCCCGCCGTCCTGATCCCGACCTCGGGGACGACCGGGCGGTCGAAGCTCGTCACCCAGACGCACCAGGGGTATGTCCTCGCCGCCGAGGGCTTCCCGTTCTGGCTCGATCTCTCCGGGCGCGATCGGCTGATCACCGCGTTGCCGATCTTCCACATCAACGCCCCGGCGTACTCGCTGCTCGGCTCCATGGCCGCGGGCGCGAGCGTCGTCCTGCTCCCGCGCTACTCGCCCGGCGGCTTCCTCGACGCGGCGCGGCGGCATGGTGCCACGGAATGCAACATGATCGGGGCGATGCTCGAGATGCTCATGCGCCAACCCGAGCGCGCCGACGACTGCGACAACCCGTTGCGCCTGATCTACACCGGGCCGTCGCCGGAGCGCGACCGGCAGCTCGCGATCGAGCGCCGCTTCGACGTCGAGATCGTGTGCGGCTACGCGCTCTCCGAGAGCACCTACGGGACGATCTGGCCACGAGGCCGGCGGCCGTTCGGGACGTTGGGCGTCGCGCGCCAGCACCCGACACTGGGTCACGTGAACGACGCGCGCGTGATGCGGGACGGCTCGGAGGTCGCCACGGGCGAGACCGGCGAGCTGGAGCTGCGGAACCCGGCGATCATGCTGGGCTACCACGAGATGCCGGCCGAGACGTCGGAGGTCATCGTCGACGGTTGGCTGCGCACCGGTGATCTGGTGACGCGCAACGCCGACGAGACGTTCACGTTCGTGGCACGGAAGAAAGAGGTGATCCGGAGGCGCGGCGAGAACCTCGCGCCGGGCGAGGTCGAGGATGCGCTCGTCTCCCATCCCGACGTCGACGAGGCCGCGGTCATCGCGGTGCCGGCCGAGCTCGGTGAGGACGAGGTGAAGGCCTTCGTGCTGGTCCGCGCGGGCGCACAGCTCGATCCCGACGCCCTGCGTGCTCTGCTCCACGACCGGCTGGCGAGCTACAAGGTGCCCCGATACCTCGAGATCCTCGACGAGCTGCCCCGCACTCCCACCGGGCGGGTTGCCAAGCACCGGCTCCCGACCGTCCGCACCCCCGCAGAGTTCGACCTGGAGGGCAGACCATGACGTCGCCGGAGTGGTGGCGCACCGAGATGGGATCGTCGACCGCGACGACGATCACCGTCGCCGGCCACGATCTCGCCGCCGAGCTCATGGGCCGGGTGTCGTTGTCGGAGCTGGCCTTCCGGTTCGTCGCCGGTCGGTTCCCGACGTCCGCAGAGACGCGGCTGTTCGACGCCGTGCTCGTGTCGCTCGCCGATCACGGGATCACGCCGAGCGTGCTCGCCGCGCGCCTCACCTACGTCGGCGCGCCGGAGGCGTTGCAGGGCGCGGTCGCCGCGGGGATCCTCGGGGGTGGCTCGGTGTTCCTCGGCGTCGCGGAGGACACGGCGCGGTTCCTCGACGGGATCGTCTCGGGGGTCGACGTCGACGACGACGACGCGCTCCGCGCCGCCGTGACCGAAGCTGTCGCGGGGGCGCGGGCTCGGGGTGAGCGGACTCCGGGTCTCGGTCACCCGGTGCACAAGGACACCGACCCGCGGGTCCCGCGCCTCTACGAGCTGGCCGGAGACCTCGGACTCCTCGGCCCGCACCTTCGCGGCCTGCGCGTCGTCGCCGAGGTGTTCGCCGACGAGGCCGGCCGCCGTCTCCCGATCAACGGCGCGGGCGCTGCGGGCGCCGCCCTCGCCGACCTCGGGTTCGACTGGCAGATCATCCGCGGCTTCACGCTGCTCGCCCGAACCGCCGGGATCCTCGGCCATCTCGCCGAGGAGATGCGCGTGTCGATGGGTATGCCGCTCTGGCAGGAGCTCGAGCGCCGGAGCGGATCGTGATGCTCGAGATCCGGCCCGTCACCGCCGTCGTCGGCGCCGAGGTCATGGGTGTCCGCTGCACGGGCGAACTCGACGGTGACACGATCGACGCGTTGCGCGGCGCGCTCCTCGAGCATGGCGTGCTGTTCTTCCGCGACCAGGAGCTCACCGACGAGGAGCACCTCGCGTTCGCGCTCCGCTTCGGCACGATGAGCGTGTCGCCGCTCGCGACCAAGTACCAGGACCGTGCGAGCGTCACCGTGCTCGACCAGGTGAACCCGAAGGGGGAAGGCGCGGACGAGTGGCACAGCGACAACACCTTCATGGCGCGCCCGCCGATGGGGTCGATCCTCCGCGCGGTGCAGCTCCCGGACGTGGGGGGCGACACGTGCTTCGCCAACATGTGCGCGGCGTACGAGGGGCTCTCCGCACCCATGCGCGACCTGTGTGACGGGCTGTTCGCGGTGCACGACATCACGAAGCCGATGCGCAAGGCGATCGCGGCGGGTCACACGACGCTCGACCTCGCCGAGATGCAGCAGCGCGTGCCTCCGGTGGAGCATCCCGTCGTCGCGACCCACCCCGAGACGGGGCGCAGGGCTCTCTTCGTGAACCGCAACTCGACGACGCACATCGTCGGCCTCAGCGAGCGCGAGAACGACGCGCTCCTCACGTTCCTCCTCGACCACGTGCGCTCGCCCGAGTACCAGTGCCGGTTCCATTGGGAGCCCGGTTCGGTCGCGTTCTGGGACAACCGCACCGTCCAGCACTACGCGGTGGCCGACTACACGGAGCGGCGCGTGATGCACCGCGTGACGATCGACGGCCCCTGCGGTCTGCCGGCTGCGGTCGACGCGTGATCGTCGAGAGCGCCACCTCGCGGAGCCGGGGCCGTCACGGATCGGCGGCGAGCGCCTGGAGCTCGGCGGCGATGAGCCGCGACGCGTCGAGCTGACGGCCGAGGCGCCAGTCGCGCATCGGGAACACCGACTGCCAGCGGTGGAGCCGCTCGAAGCTGAGCGTCGCGCTGACGATCTCCTCGCCGTCGCCGGCCTCGGCATAGACGTGGCTGAAGCGCGGGAACGCGGGCCCCGCGATCACGCTGTGGCCGAGGTAGTCGGGCGGGCGGACCGAGTCGAGTGCCTCGGCGGAGTAGTCCTCGGTGCCGGGCCCGCCGACGAGGTTGGCGCTCGCCGCATAGACGAGGTTCTCCTGCGCGCGGACGCTCGTCGTCTGCACCATGTAGTCGCGCTTGCCCGGGCCGGCGAACGTCCCGCACGAGTTGACGATCAGACGCGCGCCCTTCAGCGCGAGGATGCGACTCAGCTCCGGGTTGAACCAGAAGTCGTAGCAGATCTGCACACCGATCGGCCCGAACCGCGTCGGGAACACCGGCACCTGGGTCCCCGGCTTGAACACGATGCCCTCGGTCACCCACGGCAGCGTGCCGAGGTGCACCTTGCGGTACACGCCGAGGAGACCCTCCGGTCCGACCACCGCCGCGGCGTTGTAGAGGACGCGCGGCTCGCGCGCGTCGCGCTCGGGGAGCCCGAAGACCACGTAGCAGCCGTGCTCCGCTGCGAGATCGGCCACGTGCTCGGTCGCGGGACCGGGCACCTCCTCGGCGAGCTCGACGTGGGCATCGCACGGACCACCTTCCGCCCGGCACGCGTCACATCCCGAGGCGCCGGTCAGCGCGCCCTCGGGGAACACGACGATGTCGACGCCCTGGCTCGCGGCCTCGACGACGTTGGCCTCGATCTTGGCCATCGTGCGCTTCTTGTCGCCCCAGACCGGCGCGAAGTTCACGCACCCGACCGTGACGACCTGCTCGAACTCGGCGTACTCGGGAGGGATCACGGGATCATGGTAACGATGGCGCGCATGCTCGAGGACCGGGCGGGGCTGGATGGGCGCACCGTCGTCGTCGCGGGTGCGGGTGGCGGCGGCATCGGCACCGGCGTGTCGACGCTCCTGGCCGAGGCCGGCGCGCACGTGCTGGCGATCGACGTCGACGCGTCGAACCTCGCGATCACGACCGACGCGTTGGACGGCGCGGGCGCGCGGTACGTCGCCGCGGTCGCCGACGCCTGCGACGCCGAGGCCGTCGACGCCGTGCTCGGCCGGCTCGCCGAGCTCGGACCGCTCCACGGGCTGGTGCACGTCGCCGGCGGGTTGATGACCGAGGAGTGGTCGTCGCTGCTGGAGCTCGACGACGAACGGTTCGATGCCGTCCTCCGCCGCAACCTCCACTCGGCCTTCGTGACGTCGCGCGCGGTCGCGCGGCGGCTCGTGGACGGGCGGTCGGGCGGCGCGATCGTGCACGTTGCGTCGATCGTCGGGTTCTCCGCGATGCCCTTCGGCGCGCCATATGCGGTCGCGAAGGCGGGGCTGCTCTCGCTCACGCGCACCGCGTCGCTGGAATGGGCGTCTGCCGGTGTCCGCGTGAACGCGGTGGCCGCGGGGACGGTGCGCACCGAGCGCAATCGCGCCGCGAGCGCACCGGAAGGCAGCGGAGACGACGCCGCGGGCATCCCGCTCGGGCGTCGCGGGCTGCCCGCCGATGTCGCGGGCGCGGCCCTGTTCCTGCTCTCGGATCTCGCCGCGTTCGTCACCGGGCAGGTGCTCGTGGTGGACGGCGGTGTGTCCGTCCGCCCGTCGTTCGTCGACGACGACGGCTTCCCGCTGGCTGTACGGGATGACGCGCTGCGCGCCCGTCTCACGGGTCACAGCGGGTCGTGAGGTCGTCGCGCGTGTTCGTCGAGGACCGGGTCAAGCCCGATCGGCGCGGACCACGACCAGGTCGTGCCACCGCCAGGTGAGCTCGGGGTCGAAGCCGGCGTCGCTCAGCCAGGCGAGCAGGTCGTCGAGACGGTCCGGGAGGTCGACACCAGGCTCGATCGGCGTCACGGCGTCGGCAGGGTCGCCCGGCACGATCACGTCGCCCATCACGAACCGGCCCGCCTCGCCGACGACGTCGTGCAGCCGCCGGAAGAGCGCCCGCTTTCGCTCGCTCGCGAGGTGGTGGATCGCGAGCACCGAGACCACGAGCTCGAACCGGTCGTCGGGCAGCGCGTCGAGCAGGTCGCCGGCGATCGTCTCCGAGACGTTCGGGAGACGAGGCGCGGCGCGCTCGAGCATCGTCGGGTTCTCGTCGAGGATGACGAAGGACGCGTCCGGGTGGTGGCGGAGCACCGAGCACGCGGTCTCACCGGTCCCGGCACCGAGATCGAGCACCCGGCGCACCCGCGCACCCGCCGTCGCGTCGCCGACCGCACGCTCCAGCTCGTCGTACGCCGGGAGCTCCGCACGGATGACGTCGAGGTAGGTGTCGGGGTCGAAGTGGAACTGCGCCACGCGCTCAGGCCACCGACGTGCTTGCCTGGCCGGGCCGGATCGTGATGAACGTCATCCCGTCGTCGCCGGCGGAGAACCCGTACTCGTAGCCGCCGCGCAGCACCATCGAGTCGTGCGCGCGCAGCGTCGGGCCGCCGCCCAGCATCGTGCAGCTCCCCTCGAGCACGATGATCATCTCGTCGTGGTCGTGGCGGTGCGGCGGCACCGTGTACCCGGCGGGGAACACGGAGTACTGGGAGAAGAACCCGCCTTCGCCACGAGCGAGGAACTTGCGCTTGGCTCCGAGCCGCTTCGCCTCCTCGATCAGCGCGGTCGGCGCGGTCGCGGCCTTCGACTCGTCGGGCCATGGCAGCTCGTCGACGAGGAAGAACGTCGGGCCGAGCTCGTCGGTGGACATGTGAGCACCCCCTCGCGTCGCAGCGTCAGTCTGCTTCACTGGGGCCATGCGAGACGGATGCAGGGTCTTCGACGCCGACGCCCACGTCATCTACCCGTCCGACCTCTGGCCGCGGTTCCTCGACGAGCGCTTCCGCGACCGGGTGGGTCGCAAGGCGCCACCGGGGTTCGACCACTACAACCCGGTGACGGTCGACGGGCGGTGGAGCCAGCACACGACCTCGATCTTCGGGAGCTTCCAGAAGGCGATCAACTGGACCACCGAGGACATGATCGCCAAGTACGGCGAGGACCTCGTGCTCAAGGGGTTCACCGGCGACCGCGTCGCGACGGCGCTCGAGGCCGAGGGCGTCGACGTGATGGTGATCTACGGGCCCGAGTACGACATGTGGCTCGACGGGATCGACCCCGCCCTCCAGGCCGGCATGGCGCGTGCGTACAACCGGTGGGGCCAGGAGATGCGGGAGACGTCGGGTGGGCGCGTCATCACGTCGGGCCCCGTGCCCCTCGGCGACGTCTCGCGTGCCGTCGACGAGATCCAGCACGCGCACGACGAGCTCGGCATCCGGTGCTTCTGGGCGCGCCCCGACTACCTGAACCGGCGCAACCTCGGCGACCGCTACTACGACCCTGTGTACGAGCTCCTGCAGGACCTCGACTGCGCGTTCGCGACGCACGAGTACATGGGGCTCAACGCGTTCACCGCGGGCTCGGACCGCTTCGACACGTTCACGGAGTGGCACACCGTCGTGCACCCGCACGAGGCGCAGTCGGCCGTGCTCTCGATGATCGTCCACGGCGTGTTCGAGCGCTTCCCGCGGCTGCGCGTCGCGTACATGGAGGCGGGCTGCGGGTGGCTGCCGTCGTGGCTGCACCGCATCGACGAGCACCTCGAGCTCGCGGGTGCGGCCGAAGCACCCGAGCTCACCATGTCGGCGACCGAGTACTTCCAGCGGAGCTGTTGGATCTCCACCGAGTGCGACGACCGCTTCGTCGCCGACGTCGTGCGCTGGATGGGCGACGACCACATCGTGTTCGAGACCGACTTCCCGCACCCCGACTCGAAGTACCCGAAGGCGACGGAGCACTTCCTCGGTCTTGCCGACGACGTGCTGTCCGCGGAGTCGAAGCGCAAGGTGCTGTGGGACAACGCGGTCGACCTCTACCGCTTCCCCGACGGGTATCTCCCCGAGGGCTGACCTCGTGAGCGAGGGCGTGCTCCGGCCCTGGGAGGCGATCGACTACCCGGCGGTCGTCGAGGCGTACCCTCCGCCGCCCGAGTACTTCGAGACCGCCTGGCGCGCCGAGCCCGCCGAGATCGAGCGTCTGCAGCTCGCGCGGCTCCGGGAGCGGGCGATGGCGGCGGCGAAGGTGCCGTTCTTCGAGCAGCGCTGGGCCGAGGCCGGGTTCGACCCGCACACGATCCAGTCGCTCGACGACCTCACCCGCGCGCCGGCGTACACGGTCGACGACATCCGTCGCAGCCTCGAGGCGCACCCCCCGTGGGGCGACTACCAGGCCTTCAGCCCCGCCGACGCCGCGCACGAGCCGCTGCGCGTGTACATGTCGGGCGGGACCACCGGGAAGTCGAGGCCGACCTTCTACACGCAATGGGACCGCGAGGTCGGCGCCATCCTCACCGCGCGAGCGCTGTACATGCAGGGCATCCGGCCTGGCGACGTGGTGCTCAACTCGTGGGCGTACGGGACGCACAACGGCGCCTGGATCTTCGACGAGGCCCTGTACCGCTGGCTGAGCTGCGTGGTGATCACCACGGGGACGGGCAACGTCACGAGCACCGAGCGCCAGGTGGAGCTCGCGATCGAGTACGGCGCCAGCGCGATCCTCACGACCGGCGACTACCTGCTCCGGCTCGCCGACGTCGCCCGCGACCTGGGCTACGACCCCGCCAGGGATCTCAAGATCCGTGCCCTGCCGAACATCGGCGACCGCGCGCTCCTCGAGTCGACCTTCGGTGTCGAGTGCTTCGAGTCGTACGGGTTCCACGAGGTGCAGTGGGTCTCGGTGGAGTGCCCGGCACACGACGGGCTGCACATCTTCGAGGACGCATTCGTCGTGCAGATCGTCGATCCCGAGACCGGAGAGCTCCTCCCCGACGGCGAGCAGGGCGCCATCTGCATCACCGAGCTGTACAAGACCGGCAGCCCGCAGTTCCGGTACAACATCATGGACCTCTCGACGCTGTACCCGCGCGAGCAGTGCGCGTGCGGGAGCTGGCTCCGCAAGATGGCGCCCTTCGCGGGACGCGCCGACAACATGGTCAAGCTGCGGGGCGTCAACGTCTGGCCCGAGGCGGTCGGCGACATCGCGATGTCGGTCGACGGCGTCGCGCCCGACTGGTTCGTCCGGGCCGTCCGCGAGGACAGACGCGACGAGCTGATCGTCTCCGTCGTCAGCGAGCGCGACCCCGCGTCGTTCCCCGCGATCGCCGACGCGGTCGCGGACCGGCTCAAGGAGCGCCTCGGCGTCCGCATCGGCGTCGAGGTCGTCGCACCGGGCGCGCTCGACGCCTGGACCGAGGTCGGGACGGCCCCCAAGCTGAAGCGGTTCCGTGATGATCGCTGACGTCGTCGACATGCTCTGCAACGCGTTCACGCCCGATCGCCGTGACATCTGGGACGGCGCGATCGCGGCGAGCGGCGTCGCGGTGAAGGTGCGTCGCGACGACGACGACTCCTTCGCCGAGCCGGACGAGATGGTCGAGCGCATGGATCAGCTCGGCGTGGCCACGCTCCTGCTGCCGACGGGTGAAATCCGGGCACACGGCCGCCTCGACCCGTACGACTTCGAGCACATCGCCGCGCGCTGGGAGGAGGTCGAGCAGCTCGCGGGCAAGTGGCCCGGCCGGTTCGCCGCGCTCGCCCTCGTCGACCCGAGCGCCGGCATGACGGGCGTGCGCGAGCTGCGCGCACGCGTGCGCGACGAGATCGTCGCCGGCACGTACATCCACACGCACAGCTGGGATCGCCGCCTCGACCACGCCGACTACTACCCCTTCTACGCCGTGTGCGCGGAGGAGGGGCTGCCGGTGGCGATGCAGGCCGGGGCGTCCGGGGGTCTGATGCCGAGCGAGTGCGGCCGCCCGATGACCCTGGACCGGGCGGCTCTCTACTTCTCCGACACGCGGTTCGTGCTGTCGCACCTCGGATGGCCGTGGGTCGACGAGGCGGTCGCGCTCGCCCTGAAGTTCCCGAACGTCTACCTCGGCACGGGCGCGTACCCGCCGCGGCACTGGGGACCGGCGGTCGAGACGTTCGTGCGCGGTCCGGGCCGGTCGAAGGTGATCTTCGGCACCAACTTCCCGACCGTCGGGCACCGCCACGCGCTCGAGCAGGTCGCGGGCCTCGGGCTCGAGCCGGACGTCGAGCGCGCGCTGCTCGGCGGCACGGCGCGCTCGGTGTTCACCCGCCTCGAGCGAAGGGAGCCTGCGTCATGAGCGACACGCGGACCGTCGGCACCGTGTACGGGATCCCGCCGCAGCCCCACGTGCCGGAGCACACCACGTCGTTCCCCGCGGGCGCCGTCACCTTCGGGGTCGAGTACCGCGACCTCGATCCCGAGTCGCTGCGGGCGACGTATGCGGGGAACGCCGCCCAGCTCGCCGAGCTGGAGGAGCGTTCACCGGAGGGAGGCTTCACGGACCGCGGCGTGACGATCCACGTCTGGGACGCCGCCGATGGTCACCTGTACGTACGCTTCGACTGCTTCGACGACGAGCCCCACTACCACTACAACCACCGTGTCGGCCCCGACGGCGAGGTCGTGAACAACGTCGTCGACTTCGATCCCGTCGCGCACGGTCCGATGCTCCCCTGGGCGATCGACGCGCTGCGGACGCGCCTGCCCGAGATGCTCGAGCACGCCGGCGCCCCCGACGTCGCGGCGCGCCTCGACCCCGCGGTCGTGGGCCCCGCGATCGACGAGGTCGCCGCACGCGCGACCCACGTCGCGGGATTCTCGGCACGCTGAGCGCCAATAGCCGTCGGTCAGCGTGCCGAAAACGCCGGGCGTCAGGGGAGTGAGTCGTACACGGCCTTGACGAGGCGGTAGCCGCGGGCGTCGCCGGCCATGCCCAGCGACATCTTGTTCATCACGTAGCCGAAGGCGAGACCGGCGTCGGGGTCGGCCCAGCCGAGCGAGCCGCCCATGCCGAAGTGGCCGAAGGCGTGGGGGCCGTGGCCGAGCTGCACGAGGCTCGACGGCACGAGGAAACCGAGCCCCCACTGCAGGTCGAGGTCGAGGAGGATCCGGTCGGGGCCGCTCGTGCGCTGCCGCCGGGCGTCGCCGAGCTGCTCGTCCGAGAGCAGCCGCACACCGTCGACCTCACCGATGCACGCGGCGTACATCCGCGCCACGGAGCGCGCGTCGCCGACGCCGTTCGCCGCCGGAACCTCGGCGGCGCGCACCGCGCGCGAGTTGAAGACACCGCGGCCGCCGAATGCGCCGCCGACCGTCAACGCGCGCGTCAGCGTCGACTCGGGTCCGGCGAGCTCGGTCAAGGTCTGACCGCCGCCGCTGCCCTCGCCGATGACGCGACCGATCAGCGGTGCGACCCGCGGCTCCTGCTCCTCCGGGAGCCCGATCCAGAAGTCGAGCGCGAGCGGTGCCGCGACCTCTTCCGCGAACACGGTGCCGAGGGTCTTCCCCGTGACGCGGCGCACGACCTCGCCGACGAGGTGGCCATACGTCACCGCGTGGTAGCCGTGCGCGGTGCCCGGCTCCCACACCGGCGCCTGCTGCTCCAGCGCGCGGACGAGCGGCTCCCACGCCAGCGCGTCCTCGAGCGTCATCGGCGCGTCGACCCAGGGCAGCCCGGCCTGGTGCGAGAGGAGATCGCTCATCGGGACGGCCGACTTGCCGGCTGCGCCGAACTCGGGCCAGTGCTCGACGACCGGCGCGTCGACGTCGAGGACGCCGTCCTGCGCGAGGCGGTTCGCGCAGACGGCAGTCGCGCCCTTGGTGGTGGAGAAGACCAGCACGATCGTGTCGCGCGTCCAGGCGCGCCCGGTGCTCCGGTCGGCGATGCCGCCCCACAGGTCGACGACCGGCTCGCCGTCTCGGTAGGCCGCGAAGGCCGCGCCCACCTCGAGCCCCTCTTCGAAGTTCTGCGCGAACTTGTCGCGCACGTGCTCGAAGCCGGGCGCGGTCCAACCCGCGACGACCGTCGTGTCTTCTGACTTGCTCATCGCCCCCCCGGGTCGCTCCGCTGCGCTCCTCGACCGAGCGCGGTGAAGACCGGCAGGTCGAGCGGCGTGACGAGCCCGGGCGCGGCCGCGCACACCGCGGGGATCGCGTTCACCATGCGCATCGCCGTGCCGAGGATGCCGGCCTCGTTGTGGTCGCCGCCCGCGCCCCGCGGCTCGATCTCGCACGTGTACGACGGCGAGCCGTCGACCTGGATCCGATAGCCCGAGCGGTTGTCGGAGAGCGCGGGCCAGTCGGGTCCGATGTCGGCGCGCAACCGGTTGACGTGCGCGGCGGTCACCGCGGGCCGCCCACCCACGATCCCCCGGAGCTCGAAGCGCACCGCCGCGCACGTGCCCTGCTCGATCGTCCCCATCGCGGTCTCGAACGTCTCCGGTGCGGGGAGCCGGTCGGTGTGCTCGTGCATCGCCTCGATCTCCCAGCCGAGCGCGTCGGCGACCATGTGGACCATCCCGCCCCAGCCTCCGGTGACGGCACCCGGCGCGAACAGCGGCGCGGCATAGTCGAGCGGCCGCCCGAACCCGAAGAAGACGCCCGTGAAGTCGGGGTCGGGATAGGTCGAGTAGTCCATCGCCTCGAGGACGCTGATCGAGTCGACGCGCTCGCAGACGGATGCGAGCACGAGCGGGAGGATGTCGCCCGACCACCCCGGGTCGAACCCCGAGGTCAGCAGCGTCGACTGCCCTTCCTCGCACGCCTGCTCCAGCACGGAGCGCATCCCGGCGTCGACGAAGGGCGGGTAGACGAGGAACACGAGTGACGTGTTCACGACGTTCTTCCCCGACGCGAGCGCGCGGCAGAGCTCCTCGACGGTCGCCCGGATGCGCGTCTCGCCCTGCACCATGTAGGACACGCAGTCGGCGTCCAGCGCCAGCAGGGCGTCGATGTCGTCGGTGGCGACGACCCCGGTGGGGGCGTCGAGCCCGCAGAGCTCGGCCGCGTCACGCCCGACCTTGTCGGCCGAGTGCGCGTGCACCCCGACGAGCTCGAGGTCCGGGCGGCCGATCATCGCACGCAGCGCGGGGCGGCCGGCGTTCCCAGTGCCCCACTGGATGACTCGGAGTCGGCCTTCGGCGTGCATCGGGGCGCCATTATCGTCGTGGCGTGACCACCACGACCAAGACGCATCCACTCGACATGATCACGGGCGACGAGGTCACCCGTGCGGTCGAGATCATCCGTGCCGACTCCCGGTACCCGGCCGACTCGCTCTTCGCCCACGTGCGCCTGCGCGAGCCCGCCAAGGACGTCGACCCGCCGGCGGACCGCCGCGTCGAGGCGCTCGTCGTACCCCGTGCCGGGCTAGAAGCCATCGAGGTCGTGGCCTCGGTCACCACCGGTGAGGTCGTGTCGTGGACGCCCCATGCCGGGATGCGCCCGGCGCTCCTCTTCGGCGAGTCGTTCGGCGCGGTCACCACGCTGCGCGAGCACCCCGACTGGCAGGCCGCGCTCCGCCGGCGCGGCATCGAGGACTTCGAGCTCGTGCAGATCGACCCGTGGCCCGCCGGATCGTTCGGCGTCGGCCACGAGGAGGGCCGGCGGATCAGCCGCTGCATCTCGTACGTGCGCCATTCCAAGGAGGACAACGGCTACGCCCACCCGATCGAAGGTGTCATCGCGTTCTTCGACCAGGGCGCGAACGAGGTGCTCGAGGTCATCGACTACGGCGTCGTCGACGTGCCGGGCGAGTGCTCGTCGTACCTCCCCGACGACGTCGGCGCGATGCGCACGGATCTCAAGCCGCTCGAGATCGTCCAACCAGAGGGCCCGAGCTACGCCGTCGACGGCAACGCGGTTCGCTGGGGACCGTGGTCGCTGCGCGTCGGCTTCGATCCCTACGAGGGGCTCGTGCTGCACGAGGTCGCGTACCACGAGCGTGATCGCGTCCGCCCGGTGCTGCACCGGGCCTCGATCGCGGAGATGGTCGTTCCCTACGGCGACCCCGACCCGATGCATGGCTGGAAGAACGCGTTCGACGCGGGTGAGTGGGGCCTCGGCCGTCTGGCGAACTCGCTGAAGCTCGGGTGCGACTGCCTCGGGACCATCCACTACTTCGACGCCGTGTTGGCGACCGAGCAGGGCGACCCGTACACGATCGAGCACGCGATCTGCATGCACGAGGAGGACTACGGGATCCTCTGGAAGCACCACGACATGCACGGCGGGACGAGCGAGACGCGCCGGTCGCGGCGGCTCGTCGTCAGCTTCATCGCCACCGTCGGCAACTACGAGTACGGCTTCTACTGGCACCTGTACCTCGACGGGAGCATCCAGCTCGAGGTCAAGCTCACGGGTGTCATCTCGCCCATGGCGGTGGCGCCCGGCGAGGTCCCCGAGTTCGCCGGGCTCGTCGCCCCCGGCGTCGCCGGGCCCAACCACCAGCACCTGTTCTGCGCGCGCCTCGACCTCGACGTCGACGGCACGACGAACAGCGTCTACGAGGTCGAGGCCGAGCGGGTGCCGACCGGTCCCGCCAACCCGTGGGGCAATGCGTTCCGCCAGCGGGTGACGCGCTTCGACACCGAGCTCGACGCGCAGCGCGACGTCGACGCCGCGACGAGCCGGGCCTGGAAGGTGGTCAATCCCGACTTGACGAACCGGCTCGGCCAGCCGGTGGGCTACAAGCTCGTGCCCACGATGTCGACGCCGACGATGCTCGCGGCGCCCGACTCGAGCGTGGGGCGGCGCGCCGGCTTCGCGCGCCACAACCTCTGGGTGACGCCATACGGGCCCGACGAGCGCCGCGCCGCCGGCGAATTCCCGAACCAGCACGAAGGCGGCGACGGGCTCCCGCGCTGGACCGCCGCCGACCGCTCGATCGCCGAGACCGACGTCGTGCTCTGGTACACGTTCGGCGTGACGCACTTCGTGCGGCCGGAGGACTGGCCGGTGATGCCGGTCGAGTACACGGGGTTCCTGCTCTCGCCCGTCGGCTTCTTCGACCGCAACCCCGCGCTCGACGTCGCGCCCACGAGCGGGAACGGCAGCTGCCACGCCTGAGCCCATGGATCTCGGCGAGCTCGCCGCCCGGGAAGCGGTGCGGGACCTCATCGCCCGCTACAACGCGAACGCGGACAGCGGACGCTTCGACGAGGTCGTCGAGCTCTTCGCACCCGACGCGGTGCTCGAGCTGCCCGGTGATGTCCACGAGGGACGGACCGCGATCGCAGCGATGTTCCGGAGCGTCCGCGAGCGCGTCGTCGCGAGCGCGCCGAGCGGGGTGAAGCCGCACCTACGCCACTTCACGGCGACGCTCCAGATCGACGTCGACGACGCCGATCACGCGCGCAGCCGCTGCTACTTCGCCGTGCTGATGCCGCACGGCCTCGATCACTGGGGCACCTACGTCGACGACTTCGTGCGGTCCGACGGCACCTGGCGCTTCGCGCGTCGGCGGGTCACGACCGACGGCCGCCGCGAAGGCGGCTCGGCGCTCGATTAGCCCAACCGCGCGCGCACGGGCCCGACGACCTCGTCGCCGAGCGCGACGATCTGCTCCCGTGCCTCCGCGGGTGTCACGCCTGGCACGTGGACGCGGATGTTCAGAGCGTCGGCCCCGGCACGCGCGCACACGTCGACGAGCCCGTCGACGACGTCGGCCGGATCCGACGACGCGACGACTTCGTCGTGCCCCCACTTCGCCTGCGCCGAGGTGGGGGTGTAGCTGCGGTAGACGTCGAGCTGCGCGTCGAGGCGGCCCTGTGGCGGCGCGCCCACCCATGCGCGCCGGATGAGCACGCAGGACGCGGTGCCGCCCGCGTCCCGATAGGCGTCGACGAGGGCGCGGCACCGCTCCGGGGTCGACAAGGAGTCGAAGAGCACGCCGACACCGAGGCTGGCGGCCCGTCGCACTGCGGTGAAGCCCATCGCCGCACTGACGATCGGGACCGGCTCGCGCGCCGCCGCGGCGATCGCAGGATCGTCGGCGAGATCGGGCACACGGCCGTCGAGCAGCCCGACGACGCGAGTGAGTGAGTCGGCAAAGGTCGTCGCGAGCGCGCGCATCTCGAGACCCATGACCTCGAAGTCGCTCGGGAGCGCGCCCGCCGCCACGCCCAGCCCGACGCGGCCGGGGAAGCGCGCGGCCAGCCACGCGGTCTCCTCGGCGACGAGCGCAGCCGGCCGGAGCGGGAGCAGCAAGGGCGCCGGCGCCGCCCACCCGCTCGCCATCGCGTCGAGGCACCAGCCCGCGGCTTGCAGCGGGTTGGGGAGATAGCCGTGGAAGCCGGCATGGTGCTCGCTCGTCATCACTCCGTCGAACCCGTGCTCCGCGCCGAGCGCCGCCTCTGCGAGCAGCTCGTCGACGATCGCCGGCGCGGGCAGGTCGTTGTGCGGATAGAGGCGCAACGACACGGACCCGGGAGCGAACGCGGTCACGCGCCGATCATGACATGCCGCGCGTCGCGCCGATCACGATGCTCGGCGGACCTCCAGCGGTTCGGACGTCACGATGCGCTCGAGCAGGCAGGCCTCGAGCGCGTCGAGCAACGCGAAGACCCGGTCGAAGTACCGCGCGGCGCGCCGGACGGGCGCGCGGCGAACCGGCCGCAGACCGAGCACGGACTCCTCGCGCGACCACGGCTCGACCTCGATCTCGACCCCCGTCGTGCCGAGGACGGTCCCCAGTCGGAGACGAGCGGTGAAGCCGCGAGCGTCGTCCGGCCACAGGCTGTGGACCGCGTCGATCGCGCTGTCCGGACCGAGCGAGAGCAGCAGAGGATCGGCGCGCAGCGCGTCGCCGAGGGCCTGGCGCACTTCCGTGACCGAGGCCGGGACGCGCCGCGACGCGTACCACGTCGGCGCGGGTGTCGTCGGTTCGACGTGCATCATCTGGTGCTCCTCGTCGGGGGCGAAGGTGTGCAGCCTCGCGAACGAACCTCGCGAGCACGCAACCGGCGCGTTGCGGGCAGGTGAACGCGGGCCGTTGTGACCGATGGCACGTTCGCAGCCGGCGTGTACGGTGGCGATCGCACCAGGACCCTCGGCGTGGTCGCCGGGGGAGCACGAAGGACGTGGAAGGACGCGGCATGGCGATCTACGACATCCCGATCGACGCACTCGACGGCAGCTCCGACCTCCTGGGGACCCAGCGCGGCAAGGTTGCGCTCGTCGTCAACGTGGCCTCGAAGTGCGGGCTCACTCCGCAGTACGAGGGGCTCGAGCGCATCCACGAGCGCTACGCGGATCGCGGCTTCACCGTGCTCGGCATCCCGTGCAACCAGTTCCTCGAGCAGGAGCCGGGCAGCCCCGAGGAGATCGCGACCTTCTGCTCGGTGACCTACGGCGTCACGTTCCCGCTCTCCGAGAAGATCGAGGTGAACGGAGCCGGCCGGCACCCGCTGTACGAGGAGCTCACCCCGGTCGCCGACGCCGAAGGGCACACCGGTGACATCCGCTGGAACTTCGAGAAGTTCCTCGTCGACGAGGAGGGCAAGCCGATCGCGCGCTTCGCCCCCCAGGTCGAGCCGGAGGCACCGGAGGTCACCTCGGCGATCGAGTCCGCGATCACTTGACGCGAGGGGGGCAGGCCCCCCACGCGGGCTCCCCAGGCGCGACCGTGATCGCGATGCGTTGGTCGAGAGCCGGCACAGCCGGCCCTCGGCGAGCAGGCCCATCCGCGATGGGCACGAGCCTGGCGACGCGCAGGGCCGTGAGCGCCACGACCGTCGACACGAGACCGAGGAGCCCGACGATCATCACCGGGCTCGAGACGTCGGTGCCGGCGGCGGCGAAGTGCGCGCTGGCGAGCACGAACGCGCCGAAGCTGAGCATGTGCACCCGCCGCCACACGTGCTGCGGCAGGCGCTGCCGCAGCAGCGACGTGACCTCGACCGCGGCGAGCATCCAGAGGGCGAGCACACCGGCGGCGACCGCGACAGGGCTCCATCCGCTCGCGAACGGCACGAGCGCGTCCGCGAGGTCGAACGACGTGTAGCTGTCGATCAGGATCGCGCCCACGTGCGTCACGGTGAGCACGACCGCGAGGCCACCGAGCATGCGGTGCACGTCGAGCACCCATGGGCGTGATGGACGCGACCCGTGGATCCGGCTCGACAGGATCAGGCCGAACACCACCGACGACGTGAGCAGCAGGTAGGCGACGACGCCGCTGGCGCGCGTGGCGTACCAGGTCACCGTCGCGAGCACGACAGGACCTCCTCGAAGAGCGGGGTTGCATCGACGCGACCGTGCTCGTCGACGACGATGAGCTCGACGTCGCGGGAGCGGCCGACCGGATCGGGGGAGAGCAGGGCCTCGGTGGCACGGACCTCTGCCCACGCGGTCTCGCCGGCCACGACCGACACGGCGACGGTCGCGGTCTGCGCGGGCCGACCCGTGCGCGGGTCGACGACGTGGTGGAACTCGACGCCGCCGCGCCACCACCTCCGCCGCAGGCGACTGCTGGTCGCGACGCCGCCGTCCGCCAGGTCGATGCGCACGAGCTCGCGACCGGGGTGGTGCGGGTCGGCGATCGAGACCGACCAGCGATCGCGGTCGCCGGCCGAGCCGGCGACGCGCACGTCGCCGCCGAGCCCGACGCACGCACCCGCGGCACCGGCGGCGAGCAGCTCTCGGACGACGAGGTCGGCCGCGAGCCCCTTGCCGATCCCGCCCGGGTCGAGGTGCACGCCCGGCGGGAGGCGTACCAGCCCGGCGTCCACGTCGACGACGGCGCCGCCGAGTCCGGGCGAGGGGCGGCTGACGGGCGGTACGTTCCCGGTGCTCGCCGGCAGCACCCGGAAGTCGCGGTCGTAGCCGAGGTCGATGACCGCGTCGTACACGGACGGATCGAACGCGCCCCCGGTCGCGCGCCACGCGTCGATGCACCGCTCCACGAGCACCGCGGTGTCGCGCGAGACGAGCAGGGGAGCGCCGTTGGCGCGGTTGAGGCGGCTCACCTCGCTGTCGAGACGGAAGCGACTCCAGCGGGCCTCGAGCTCGGCGATGCGGAGCTTGGCTTCCGCCACCAGCCGCGTGTCACCGACGACGATGACATGCGCGTCGCTGCCCATTGCGTGGAACGTCTGCTCAGCTCGCATGACTCGACGTGTCCGATCGCGAGGAGCTCGGTGAGAACGGCGGTGTGATGCGATCGGTGCTCGAGGACGTCGAGCCACCGTCCGACGTCGCGGACGCGCTGCTGGTCTGCTTCGACGTCGCCGCAGTCGCCGACCCGAGCGCGTCGCCGGCCCAGAGCGCGCCGGTGAGCGCGATCGTGGCTGCCGTCGCACCGAGCGCGAGGCCGCGACGTGTACGGCGAGCAGGATGCCGACGCGTCCGCGTCCGCCGTGCCGAGGGAGGTTGCTGATCGGGCATGGGCGGATCCTCCGCGCGCGGACTGGGAGCGCCCTGGGGGTACGTCAAGAAGTCGACAAGACCGCGGGCACGTCCGCGATCGCAGGAAGGTCCACGACGAAGGCCGCGCCACCGCCCGGCGCGTCGGTGACCTGCACGACACCACCGTGCGCCGCGACGACCGCGGCGACGATGGAGAGACCGAGCCCGGCGCCACCGCGCTCGCGTGAGCGTGAGCGATCCGCGCGCGAGAAGCGCTCGAAGATGCGCTGCCGATCGTGGAGCGCGATGCCGGGTCCCTCGTCGGCGACGGTGAGCTCCACCCGGCCGTTCGACCGCTCGACCGCGACGTGGATCCCGGCGCGAGGCGGAGTGTGGACCCGCGCGTTCGTGAGCAGGTTCGCCAGCACCTGCCGCAGGCGCTGCTCGTCGCCGAGCACGATCGCGGGATCGGGATCGTGCAGGGTGATCGGTCGCTCGGGATCGACCGCGCGTGCGTCGGCCACCGCGTCCTCGACCAGGACGCCGAGATCCACCGGATGGCGCTCCAGGGGCTGTTGCTCGTCGAGGCGAGCCAGGACGAGCAGGTCCTCGACGAGCGCGCCCATCCGCGCGCTCTCCTGCTCGATCCGTCGCATCGCGCGATCGAGCTGCTCTCGGTCCTGCAACCCGCCGCCGCGGTACAGCTCGGCGTAGCCGCGGATCGCCGTCACCGGCGTCCGGAGCTCGTGGGACGCGTCGGCCACGAACTGCTCGAGGCGTGACTGCGCCGCGGCACGCTCGGTGAAGGACACCTCGAGCTGGCCGAGCATGTCGTCGAGCGCGTGGGCGAGGCGGCCCAGCTCCGACCGATCGTCGCGGTGGTCGACGCGCTGGGAGAGATCGCCCGACGCGATCGCGCTGGCGGTGTCGATCATGCCCTCGACCGGCCGCAGTGAGCGCCGGATCACGAACCACGACACGGCCGCGCCGACGACGACCATCGCCAGCCCGGCGATGACGAAGATCCGCGTCAGGGACGACACCGCGTCGTCGACCTGTGTCAACGGCTGCGCGATCACCTTGAGGTTGCCATCGCGCACGCGGAAGACGAGCACGCGGTAGTCGAGCGCGCCGTCGGTCGACGGCACGGTCACGACCCGATCTTCGAGCGCGGCGAGCCCGGCGGTGGTCGCGGGCAGCGCGGGTCCCGCCTCCGGCGCGTCGGAGAACCCGGCAGGGCGCGCGTCGAGCAGACGGCCGTCGCTCGAGTACAGGAACTCGGCGATGTCGCGGTAGCGGTCGGAGGCGCGGTCGGCGGCCTCGCTCTCGCGTGGAGGTGGCGGCCGATCGCGGATCGAGACGAGCCGGTCGTCGATCTGGCCGACCATCGAGGCACGCGTCGAGCGGATCGTGATGACACCGAGCACCGCGGTGAGCACGAGGAGCAGCGCCACGACGGCCAGCGCCAGGCGCGCCTTGATGGTCATCCGGCCCCGTTCGCCTCGGGCTCCCGGATCGAGTACCCGAACCCGCGGACGGTCCGGATCAGGCGGGGCTCGACCCGATCGATCTTCTTGCGCAGGTAGCTGATGTACGTCTCGATGACGGAGCCGTCACCATCGAAGTCGTACTGCCAGACGTGGTCGAGGATCTGCGCCTTCGACAGCACGCGGCCCCGGTTCAGAAGCAGGTAGCGCAGCAGGCGGAACTCGGTGGGCGACAGCTCGATCTCCTCGTTGGCGCGCGTCACGCGGTGCGCGTCCACGTCCATCCGCAGGTCCGCGCAGACGAGCGCTCCGTCGCCCGCGGTCTGGCGGGTCCGCCGGAGCACCGCCTGGATCCGGCAGTTGAGCTCCTCGAGACTGAACGGCTTCGTGACGTAGTCGTCGCCGCCACGGGTGAACCCGCTGCGGAGGTCGGCGGGGTCGTCGCGGGCCGTGAGGAAGATGACGGGCACGTCGGCGCCGTCCCGGCGGAGCCGCTGGCACACCTCGAAGCCGTCGAGGTCGGGGAGGTTGACGTCGAGCAGGATCAGCGCGGGATCGCTGTCCGCGGCGCTCCGGAGCGCCTCGAAGCCCGAGCGGGCGAGGTGCACGTCGTACCCG
>DATBSK010000060.1:0-9261 GCA_036559825.1 Acidimicrobiia bacterium
GCGCCGGACGTTGCGCACGGCGACCCGCCCCTCCTCGGCCCGGTGCTTCACGACCTTCACCAGCTCGCGGCGGCGCTCCTCGGTGAGCTGCGGGAAGGAGAGGCGGATCACCGCACCGTCGTTGCTCGGGTTCACCCCGAGGTCGGAGCCCTGGATCACCTTCTCGATCGCCTTGATCTGGCTCTTGTCGTACGGGCTGATGACGAGCAGGCGCGGCTCGGGGACGCTGAAGCCCGCGAGCTGCTGCAGAGGAAGCTCCTCGCCGTAGGCCTCGACCTTGAGCTTCTCGACGAGACCCGGGTTCGCCCGCCCCGTCCGCACCGCGCCGAACTCACCCTTGAGGTGATCGATCGCCTTGCGCATCTTCTCGTGGCAGTCGTCGACGACCAGGTCGATCATCTCGTTGTCGGAAGCCATGGGCGCAGTCTGCCCGATTCCTCGGCCAGGGCCTCAGGCCGTGCTGACGAGGGTGCCGATCGGCTCGCCCACCAGGGCGCGGGCGATGTTCCCGGGCTCCATGACGTCGAAGACGATGATCGGGAGCCGGTTGTCCATGCAGAACGTGATCGCGGTCGAGTCCATCACCTGCAGGCGCCGGTTCAGCACCTCGAAGTGGCTCACCTCGGTGAGCTTGACGGCCGCCGGGTCGAGCTTCGGGTCCGCGGAGTAGACGCCGTCGACGCCCGAGTGCGTCCCCTTCAGGATGGCCTCGGCGCCGATCTCGGCCGCACGGAGCGCGGCCGTGGTGTCGGTCGTGAAGTAGGGGTTGCCGGTACCCGCGGCGAACACAACGACGCGTCCCTTCTCGAGGTGGCGGATCGCACGCCGCGGGATGAACGGCTCGGCCACCTGCGACATCGTGATCGCCGTCTGCACACGGGTCGGCTGCTCGACCGACTCGAGCGAGTCCTGGAGCGCGAGCGCGTTGATGACGGTCGCGAGCATGCCCATGTAGTCGGCGCGGGCACGGTCCATTCCCCGAGTCGCGCCGCTCATGCCGCGCCAGATGTTGCCGCCACCGACGACGACCGCGATCTCGACGCCGAGGTCGGTGCGCGCGCTGGCAACCTCCTCGGCGATGCGCTGCACGACGACCGAGTCGATGCCGTAGCCGATGGTCGTGTCGGCGAACGCCTCACCCGAGAGCTTCAGCACGACTCGGCCGTACCTGCTTCCGGGCATGCCTTCGTCCTCCGTCTCGGCCGCGGCCTACTCCTCGCCGATCTTGACCCGTGCGAACCGCCGAACCGCGGCGTCGCCGCCGAGGCCCTGCACGACCTTCTCGACCGGCGTCTTCGGCTCCTTCACGAAGCCCTGCTCCAGCAGGCAGCTGTCCTTGAAGAAGCCGTTCAGCCGCCCCTCGACGATCTTCGGCAGCGCGTTGTCGGGCTTGCCCTCGTTGCGGCTCAGCTCCTCGAGGACGGCACGCTCCTTCTCGACCACGTCGGCCGGCACGTCGTCGCGCGACAGCCACCGCGGCGCCGCCGACGCGATGTGCAACGCGATGTCGTGCGCCACTTCGCGCGCCTTCGCGTCGGAGGGGTCGACCCCGCCGAGCTCGACGAGGACGCCGATCGTGCCTCGATCGCTCTGGACGTGCTTGTACCCGTCGAGCAGCCCATCGGCGCTCTCGAACACGACGACGCGACCGAGCGCGACGTTCTCGCCGAGCTTGGCCGCGAGCTGCGTGATGTGCTCCCCGACCGTCGTGCCCTCGAGCTCGAGGTCGGCGAGCTCCTCGTTGCCGGCCTCGACCGCGAGCCGGGCAAGGCGGGCGACCGTGTCGGTGAACTCGCCGCCCTTGGCGACGAAGTCGGTCTCCGCGGTGAGCTCGGCGATCGCGCCCACACCGTCCTCGACGAGCACGTCGACCGCGCCCTGCTCCGCGACGCGCCCGGCGCGCTTGCTCGCGCCGGCGAGGCCCTGCTTGCGCAGCCACTCCTTGGCGGCTTCGAGGTCGCCGCCGGTCTCCTCGAGCGCGCGCTTGCAGTCCATCATCCCGGCGCCCGTCGCCTTGCGGAGCGCGGCGACGTCCGCTGCCGTCACGTCAGGCATCGGATGTCGCCTCCTCCTCCTCCTCCTCTATGGCGTCGCTCGCTGCGCCGGACGATACGTCCGGCGCGGGCGCTCGCTCCGCTGCTGGCGCCTCTGTCACCTCGACGTCCTCCGCTGCTGGCGCCCGTGTCACCGCCGCCTCCTCGGCGCCCTCCGCTGGTGGCGCCTGCTCTGGCTCTGGCTTCGCGCCCGCGAGCCGCGCTTCGCGCTCTTGCTGCTGGCGCGCGGCCTCGTTGCGGGCAACCTGCTGCTCCTCGGCGCGCCGCTTCGCCTCCGCGGGGTCGATCGGCTTCGGCGGCGTCGGCTCCTCCGGCTCTGGGAGCACCTTCCCCTTCTTCCGCGCGAGCACGCGCCCTTCCTCGACCGCGTCGGCGACGATGCGCGTCATGAGGTTCGCCGATCGGATCGCGTCGTCGTTGCCGGGGATCACGTAGTCGATGACGTCCGGGTCGCAGTTGGTGTCCACCACCGCGACGACCGGGATGCCAAGGCGGTTCGCCTCGGTCACCGCGATGTGCTCCTTCTTGGTGTCGATCACGAAGACCGCATTCGGGAGCCGCTCGAGGCGGCGGATGCCTCCGAGGTTGCGCTCGAGCTTGTCGCGCTCGCGCTTCACCTTGAGGCCCTCCTTCTTGATCATCTGCTCGGTCTCGCCCGACGAGATCATCCGGTCGAGCTCGGCGAGCTTGGCCACGCGGGCGTGCACCGTCTGGAAGTTCGTGAGCATCCCGCCGAGCCAGCGGTAGTTCACGTACGGCATCCCGGACCGCTGGGCCTCGCGCTGGATCGGCTCCTGCGCCTGCTTCTTGGTGCCCACGAAGAGGACGGTGCCGCCCTCCTCGGCCGTGCGGCGGATGAAGCGGTAGGCGGCATCGATCCGCTCGAGCGTCTGCTGGAGGTCGATGATGTAGATGCCGTTGCGCTCCCCGAAGATGAAGCGGCGCATCTTGGGGTTCCAACGGCGCGTCTGGTGGCCGAAGTGCACGCCGGCCTCCAGCAGCTGCTTCATGGTGACGACAGCCACGGGTCTCTCCCTCGGTTGTGCCTCCGCCCGCCGCGGGCGGCCATCTCCCAGAGGAGGCGGCCGCCACCGGGTCTCCCTCGGAGAGGGGATGCGGGCGTGTGAGATCCCGGACGCGAGCCCGGGTCGAGGGGTCAGTGTAGCGGTGCGCTCAGCTGCTCTCGGGGGCCGCGTCCGCGGGCCCGAACGCCCAGATCGCCGACTCGATGCCGTTGCCGACGAGCACCTCGAACTGATCGGCGAGTCCGGCGGACGAATGGACGTAGACGTCGGGCTCGAAGCGCCCGGACTGGATCACGGCGCCCGTCCGGCGATCGATCTCCACGGCGCCGACGTTGCGCGGCGTCAGGAACACCCGGTCTCCGGCGAGCTTGGGGTGCGCCTCGCCTGACGGTTCGACGGCTTCGCTCGCCCAGCGAAGCGTGCCGCGTGAGACGTCCAGTGAGACGACGGAACCGGCGTCGTTCGCGAACACGACGTCGTCGCCCGCAGCGTCTCCCCACAAGCGTGTCCCGAATCGACCGGGGACCTGCGTGCGCCACTGCACCGCCCCGGTCGCCACGTCGTACGCAGTGACGCGCGCCGATCCCGTCCTGTGACCGCTCGTCCCGACGATCAACCGCCCGCGATGGATCACGGGAACGGTCGACCGATGCGTGATCGAGGCATGCCACGCCAGCCTGTCGCGCTCGACGTCGATCGCGGCGATCTCGCAACACGATCCCGGTGTCGACCAGGCCATGATGCCGAGCGCGCCCTCGAGCCAGACGTACGGCGCACCCGATGGCGCGGCGCCCGGGATCCATGCACGCGCGCGTCGCGTTCCGGACGAGGCGTCGAGCACGATCAGCTCGCCTCGGCGCGTCGCCACGAGCACGGCATCGGTGCCGTCGGAGAGTGCGCCCGCTGCGACGCGGCTCTCCGGTGCTCGACGTTCCCACTGCAACGCTCCGGTCGAGCGATCGAGGGCACTGATGCGATCCGCGGACGCGACGACGACGAGTGCGTCGAGGAGCGCGGGCTCGTTCCCGACGTCTCCGCCATCGACGTGCGCGCGCCACCGCAGCGCCCCCGACGCGTCGAGGGCGCGGACGTCACCGTCGTACCCGACGGCGACCGTGCCGCCGGCATCCGCCGCGAGCACGCTGGCGAGCGTCGGCCCCGGCGTGGACCAGGTGCCCTTCCAAGCACCCGCTCCTGCGTCGCCGGCGGACGAGCCCGCCGGCGCCGCAAGAGGCAGGATCGCTGCGAGGAAGCCGACCGCCACGACGCGAGCGCTCATCCCGGCACCAGCTGCGCGCCCACGCGCTCGACCTGGGCCAAGAGCGCCGATCCGATCGATCCCTTGACGTTCTCGCCGAACGACGTGCACGGCAGCCGACGGTCCTCGAGCACCGCGCGAGCCGCCATCAGCGCGCGGGGGTGCGTCGTGATCGACCCGTGCGAGCTCAAGGGGTCGCCGACGTCGACCGACTGCTGGCGGGTGCCGTCGAGTCGAGTCGATCCCGCGGGGACCTCCGCGTCCTCGACGCCGGCGATCGAGGTGAAGTCGATCCGCTCCGGGAGGTCCGCCTCGTCGATGTCCCGAATCACGTCCGAGCCCTCCGCGAGCTGCCGGATCGACGTGGCAAGCGGGTCCGGGACCGGCAGGTCGCTCGCACCGAGACCCTCCATGACCGCGCGTCCGACGGGGTTGCTCGCGACACGGTCGCCGGTCGTGGCCAGCGGCGTGCCCTTCAAGGGCGACGCGAAGGTCACGACGTGGTCGATCGGCGGGTAGTCGGCCTCGTGACCTCGGTACACCGTGGCGAGGAACAACGCGATGACGACGCCCCCCTGCGAGTGACCGATGAGGTCGAAGCGGCGTCCGGGTTCCTCACGCGCCGCTCGTCGAAGCTGCGCGCCGAGCATGCGGGCCTTCCGCCGGAGGTCGCCGTAGGTGTCCTGCTTCGTGTAGTCCTCGGATCCCTTCCGGTACGAGAACCAGTGGCGGTCGGATTCGTCGTACCCGAGCGCTCCGGCGGCGAGATCGAAGCTGCTCTCGTCGCCGCGCTCCCGGTGCGAGTCGAGCCCGCCGACCGCGAGCATCGCGTTGCCGGACCCTCCCTCACCGTTCGCGGGCGGCGCGTGCGCATCGCACTCCCTGGCGAACCACCCGAGGAACGAGGCACCTGCGGTGACGAAGTCCTGCAGCATGCGACCCGCGGGCGTCGAGAGCGCGGCTCGCTTCGCCTCGTCCGCGGCGTCCAAGACGACGCGCAGCGTGGTGTCGAGGGCATCCGCGACGACGGGCGCCCAGCTGAGACCGGCGTCGCCCGCGTCCTCGAGCAACCCGATCCCGGCGCCGAGCGCTGCTGCCGCGTGGTCCGCGACCCAGTCGGACGCGCCGCACACCGCGCACCCCTGGAACTGGCTCTCGATCCACTCCTGGAGCGCGCGGCGCTCCTCGAACGGATCCGGATGCTCGGCGGCCGCGAGCTCCTCCGCGGGGACGAGCCGGACGATCTGGGTGAGGTCACGGGGCCGGAACAGGAGCAGGGGGTCGATGTAGCGGTCGCCGACGCGCACGCCGAAGTGGAGGACACCCGGCTCGTGTCCTTCGCCGGACCCACCCGCGGTGCCGATCACCTGACCGCGCCGAACGTCGTCTCCCGTCCGCACGTCGGCAGACGCGAGGAATGAGTACGACGTGCGGATGCCACCGTCATGAGCGACGACGACGTGGAGCGAGCCGGCGACGTCGCCGGCGAACGACACGGTGCCGTCGTTGGCGGCGCGGACCTGGGTGCCGGACCCCGCTGCGAAGTCCACGCCGCGATGGCCCGCCGCGTAGAGCGCGATCGGTTGCACGAACGGGCGCACCACCGGACCGGGCACCGGCGGCAGCCACTCGGCCGCGGGCTGCGCGGACGCGGTGTGCGCACGCGCCTGCACGACCATCGACCAGACGCAGATGATGGCGACGACGGCGAGGCGTCGCCGCGAGAGCACGGGTGGACGCATCGGCCTTCCCCGGGCGCGCGGGCCAGTCGGGGAAGGCGCGAGGAAGGAGTAGGAGTCGCATCGGCGTCAACGGTCGGGAGGACCGCGCGCCGACGCGCGCGTGACGCGAGCGACGCCGGCTCCGTGCGGCGCGTCCGTTCCGGACGTCGTCGCGTGCTCGGTCCTAGGCTCGGCGGTCGCGATGCGCGAACGCGCTCGGACAAGCCATCGGCACGCTGAGCGGTGCGGGGCATGCCGCGGACCGCCTCGTCTGAACGACGAAGGCGCGGACACCAACGAGCGCGCTACGCGGGCTCGGTGAGGCGTGATCTGAGCTGGAGGATCGCCTTCGTGTGGATCTGGCAGACGCGGCTCTCGGTCACGCCGAGGACCTGGCCGATCTCGGCGAGCGTGAGCCCTTCGTAGTAGTAGAGGGTGAGCACGAGGCGCTCCCGGTCGCCCATGCGCATGATCATGTCGGCGAGCAGGTGCTTCATCTCACCGACCTCGAAGGCCTCGACGGGGTCGTTGGCACGGTCGGCGACCGTGTCGCCGACGGTCGAGGAGCCCCCGCTGTCGCCGTTCCCGGTGCCACCGAGCAGCTCGTCGAGCGCGACGAGACCGGTGAACGAGATCTGCGACAGCGTGTGGTCGAGCTCGTCCTGGGTGACGCCGAGCTCGGCGGCCACCTCCTTGTCGTCCGGACTGCGGCGGAGCTCGTTCTCGAGCTTGGAGTACGCCCGCTCGATCGAGCGCGCCTTGGCACGTACCGAACGCGGCACCCAGTCGATCGACCGGAGCTCGTCGATGATGGCGCCCTTGATCCGTGAGATGGCATACGTCTCGAACTTGAAGCCGCGCTCGAGGTCGAACTTGTCGATCGCGTCGATGAGACCGAAGATCCCGTAGCTGACCAGATCGGCTTGCTCGATGTTCTGCGGCAGGCCCGATGCGACCCGTCCGGCGACGAACTTCACGAGCGGCGAGTAATGCAGGATCAGGCGTTCGCGCGCGTCAGGGGTCTCGTGATCCTTGTAGTCGTGCCACAGCTTCGCGATCGCGGCCTCCGCCTCGAGCGCTTGCGCGGCGTCGATGTCGTCAGGCACGGGGGTGCGCCGCGTCATAGACCGCGCGAAGGCGGTCACGGGTCAAGTGCGTGTACACCTGGGTCGTCGCGAGGTCTGCGTGCCCGAGCAGCTCCTGCACGGCGCGCAGGTCGGCGCCACCTTCGAGCAGATGCGTCGCGTATGCGTGTCGGAGCGCGTGCGGGTGCAGACGGCGGCCGTCCGCGAGCGGATGACGCGCGACGACGCGGTGGGCCTCCCGCGTGCCCATCGCGCCTCCGCGACGGGCGAGGAACACGACGTCGGGAGGCGACGCCGCGGTCGCCAGCACCGGTCGTCCGAGGCGGAGCCAGTCACGCAGCGCATCGCAGGCCGGCACGCCGACGGGCACGCGCCGTCGCTTCGAGCCCTTGCCCAGGACCGTCACGAGGCCGCGGTCGAGCTCGCAATCCTCGAGGCGCAGGCCGCAGCACTCGGCGACCCGCAGCCCGGCGCCGTAGAGCACCTCGAGGAGCGCGAGGTCCCGACGCGCGAGCGCAGCGGCGACCGGATCGCCACCGCCTCCACTGGTCGACGGCGGGTCCGCCGTCTCCTCCGGCGCCGGCCGTCCACGCCGCCCGGCGCCGAGCTCGTCCTCGACCCGATCGGCGGCCGCGCCGAGCAGCGCCGCCGTCTCGGCGGAGGCGGGCACTCGGGGCAGGCGGGCCTCGCCCTTCGGGGCCCGGAGCGCTCGACCCGGATCGGCGGTGATGACACCCGTTCGGTACAGGTAGCGGAGATAGCCACGGACCGCTGCGACCTTTCTGGCAACGGAGCGGCGGGCGAAGCCGCGTGTGCTCAGGAAGGCGAGATAGCGCCGCAGGACGCGCCGGTCCGCGGCCGCAGGCTCCGGACACGCGCCCCGCTCGGCCCAGGTGACGAACTCCCGCACGTCGTGCTCGTACGCACGGCGGGTGTGCGGGCTGTATGCGCCGAGCGACGCGAGGAAGTCATCCACACCCCACGGCACACGACGAGGCTACCCGCCACCCTCCGTGACCAATGGTGTTTGTGAGACTCGGGTCGGCCGTCAGCCGGTGAAATGGGCTCCACCACGATCGCCTGGGCGCCGCAGCTCCCGGGGAGGGCCTCGATCTCGACGAAGCCCTCGCCCTCCTGCGCGGAGCCGCTGTCACACCCGGCCCGTAGCGTGGCGGGCAACCGTCGAGGCCGCGGTCCCGGCCCTCCGGAGCAGCGCGTCGGACGCACGCGCACCAGAGGAAGGACCCGCAGTGCTTGCCTCCGTCACGAGCGCGACGCTGCTCGGCGTCGACGGACAGGTGGTGACGGTCGAGGTCCACGTCTTCAAGGGCCTGCCCGGCTACCACGTCGTCGGGCTCCCCGACGCTGCGGTGCGCGAGTCGCGTGAGCGAGTGCGCGCGGCCGTCGTGTCGTCGGAATTGAGATGGCCGGCGCAGCGGGTGACCGTCAACCTCGCACCGGGCGCGGTGCGGAAGACGGGTGCGGGGCTCGACCTCGCGGTCGCGCTGGGCGTGCTCGCCGCGACCGATCAGCTCCCCGCGGGTGCGCTCGAGGAGCTCGCGGTGCTCGGCGAACTCGGCCTCGACGGCACGGTCCGCCCGGTGCCCGGAACCCTCGCCCTCGTCGCTGCCGTCGCGCGCGCCGGAACCCGTGCCGCCGTCGTGCCCGCCGGGAACGCCGCGGAAGCGGCGCTCGTGCCGAACGTCGTCGTGCTCCCGGCCCGCACGCTCGGCGAGCTGCACTTGTGCCTCAAGGGCCAGCAGCCCTGGCCCGACGCGCCCATCCCGCCGAGGCCGGTCGATGACGACGTCGACGAGCCGCTCGATCTCGCCGAGGTGCGCGGGCTCCCGTGGGCTCGCCGCGCCCTCGAAGCCGCGGCCGCCGGCGGCCACCACCTCTTGCTCAGCGGCCCTCCCGGCGTCGGCAAGACGATGATCGCCCGGCGTCTCGGCACCGTGCTGCCCGAGCTCACGGAAGAGGAAGCCCTCGAGGTCACGCAGATCCACTCGGCGGCCGGGCGCGCGCCCGGTGGCTTGCTGCGAGTGCCGCCCGTGCGATCGCCGCACCACACGGCCTCGGTCGCGGCGCTCGTGCCGAACGTCGTCGTGCTCCCGGCCC
>DATBSK010000061.1:0-3405 GCA_036559825.1 Acidimicrobiia bacterium
GCCGTCGAACGCGACCTCGCCGCCGCCGGTCGGGACGCCGACCGCGGTCCCGTAGCCGCTGATGCCGGACCCGACGCCCTCGAACAGGTCGCGCGTGCGCGCGTCGTCGAGCGTGCCGAAGCGCAGCGGGTCCATGAGCGCGATCGGCCGCGCGCCCATCGAGAAGACGTCGCGGATGATCCCGCCGACGCCGGTCGCCGCGCCCTGGTACGGCTCGACCGCGGAGGGGTGGTTGTGGCTCTCGATCCGCACCGCGACCGCGAGCCCGTCGCCGACGTCGATGACGCCGGCCCCCTCGCCGGGCCCGACGAGCACCCAGGGCGCCTCGGTCGGCAGCCGGCGGAGGTGGATCTTCGAGGACTTGTAGGAGCAGTGCTCCGACCACATGACCGCGTACATGGCCAGCTCGAGCTCGGTCGGATCCCGCCCCAGCAGGCCCACGATCGCCGCCAGCTCGTCGTCCGCGAGTCCCAGCCGGCGGTGCAGTGGCTGGCGTTCCGCGGGCACGGCGCCGAGCCTATCGGGGGCCGATTTCCGCATATTCGGGCTCGGCATTATCCTCTAATGAGCGGGCGGTGTTTCCGAATATTCCGTCCCATGGAGAGACCGAGATGCCGACCAAGCCCATGACCGACGACCACAAACGCAAGCTCGCGCGCGGCCGCGAGCAGGGGCGCGCCGTGAAGGCGTACCTCGACGCGCTCGAACGTCACCGGCCACGACGCGGCCGCCAGCGCACCCCCGACACGATCAAGACGCGGCTGGCGGCGATCGAGCAGCAGCTCCCCGACGCATCGTCGCTGAAGCGCCTGCAGCTCCTGCAGGAGCGGCGCGACCTCGAGGTGGAGCTCGCCGCGAAGTCGGCCGGTGCCGTCGACGTGACGGCCCTGGAAGCCGCCTTCGCGCGCTCGGCCAAGGCCTACGGCGAGGCCAAGGGCATCGCGTACGCCACCTGGCGCGAGCTCGGCGTCCCCGCCGACGTCCTCAAGCGCGCCGACATCACGCGCTGATCGTCTCCATTGCGTCGCTCGCTGCGGCGCAGGATACCTGCGCCGCGGGCGCTCGCTCCGCTGCTGACGCCCGCGTCGGCCTCAGTGCACAGACGCGACGGGGGGTTGGAAGGCGGCCGCGGCGGTGAGGAGCGATTGCAGGAGCACGACGCCGTCGTCGCTCCCGAGGACCGCCTCGATCGCGCGCTCGGGGTGCGGCATGAGCCCGACGACGTTGCCGCCGGCGTTGGCGATCCCCGCGATGTCGTCGAGGCTCCCGTTCGGGTTGTCGACATAGCGCAGCACGATCCGGTCCTCGTCGCGGAGCTGGTCGAGGGTGCGGCGGTCGCAGGTGTAGCTCCCCTCGAAGTGGTTGATCGGCAACCGCAGCACCGCGTCGCGCGGGGCGCCGGCGGTGAGCGCCGACCGCGTGCTCGCGACCCGTACCTCGACCGTGTCGCAGAGGAACCGCAGCCCCGAGTTCTTCTGCAGCGCGCCGGGGAGGAGCCCCGCCTCGGTGAGGACCTGGAACCCGTTGCAGATGCCGACGACGGGCCCACCCGCGCGCGCGTGCTCCGCGACGGCGTCCATGATCGGCGAGAACCGTGCGATGGCGCCGGTGCGCAGGTAGTCGCCGTGCGCGAAGCCGCCGGGGACGATCACCGCGTCCGCGCCCCGGAGGTCGCGCTCGGAGTGGAACAGGATCTCGGCCGTGCCACCGAGGCGCCCGACCGCGTACGCGACGTCGAGCTCGCAGTTCGTCCCCGGGAACAGGACGACCGCAACCCGCGCGCTCATCTCCAGGGCGCCTTCGTTGCGCCGTCCCACTCTCCGAGCACGGCTCCGCTGCGGCTCATGCCGGCTCCATGGCCGTGACGCGCACGCTGTACGCCTCGATGACCGGGTTGGCGAGCAGCCGCTGGCACATCTCCTCGACCTGCGCCTGTGCCGCGGCCTCGTCGGGCGCGTCGACGACGAGGCGGATGGTCTTGCCGATGCTCACCTCGCTCACGTTGTCGTAGCCGAGCGCGGGAAGGGCACGCTCGACCGTCGCGCCCTGCGGGTCGAGCACACCGGGGAGATGCGTGATGTCGACGTGGGCGGTGAACCTCATCCGCCCCGATGGTAACGGTCGAGCACTCGCGAACCGTGTCTCACTCGCCGTACCACTCGTCGAAGCTCTTCCCCGTGAGCATCTCGTAGGCCTCGACGTAGCGCGCGCGCGTCCCCTCGATGACGTCGTCCGGGAGCGGCGGTGCCGGAGGGCGCTGGTCCCAACCGGTCCGGAGGTAGTGGTCGCGCACGAACTGCTTGTCGAACGACGGCGGCGAGATGCCGACGTCGTAGTCGGCCGCGGACCAGTAGCGCGACGAGTCGGACGTGCAGAGCTCGTCGATGACGACGACGCGGCCGTCGACCATGCCGACCTCGAGCTTCGTGTCGGCGAGGATGAGCCCGCACGACTCCGCGTGCGCGGCCGCGTGCTCGTAGATCGTGAGCGAGGCGTCGCGCGCCTGCTCGTACACGTCGCCACCCACGAGCGCGATCGCCGCGTCCTCGGTGAGCGCCTCGTCGTGGCCGGCGTCGGCCTTCGTCGTCGTGGTGAACACCGGCGCCGGCAGCCGCTCGGCCCGGCGCAGACCCGCTGCCAGGGCGCGTCCGCCGACCGTGCCGGTCTCCTGGTACTCGGTCCACGCGGATCCGAAGAGGTAGCCGCGCGCGATGCACTCGAGGCGGACGGGCTGCGCGGCGCGCACGAGCATGGACCGCCCCGCGACCTCGGGCCCGGCGGTCTCGGGGAAGTCGGTGGGGTCGCTCGACACGAGGTGGTTCGGCCACAGCGACGCGGTCCGCTCGAACCAGAAGGTCGAGAGCGCGGTGAGCGCCCGGCCCTTGTCGGGGATCTCGTCGGGGAGCACGACGTCGAACACCGAGATGCGATCCGATGCGACGACGAGCATGCGGTCGTGGTCGACCTCGTAGAGGTCGCGCACCTTGCCGGTCGAGTGGTGCGGCAGCGCGATGCCGGTCATGTCAGGGTGTCAACGGCGCGGGCCGCGTGCTGGAGCATGCGCTCGAGGTCGAAGCACGCGTCGAGTCGGTCCGCCGAGAGCGCGGCCGTGATCTCGGGATCCTCGCGGAGCACGTCCGCGAACGGGCGCTGCTCGTCCCACGAGCGCGCCGCGTCGCGTTGCACCGCACGGTACGCCTCGTCGCGCGTCATCCCCGACTCGACGAGCGCGAGGAGGACCGACTGACTGAACACCAGGCCGTGCGACGCGTCGAGGTTCGCCCGCATGCGGTCGGCGTGCACGACGAGACCCTCGACGACCGAGCGGAATCGAACCGTGGCGTAGTACGCGAGCTGCAGCGAGTCGGGCAGGATGATCCGCTCGACCGACGAGTGCGAGATGTC
>DATBSK010000062.1:0-7277 GCA_036559825.1 Acidimicrobiia bacterium
CGCCGAGGCGGCCCGCCGCCTCGGCGATGGCCGACCGGCACGAGGCCTCGTCGGTGACGTCGCACGCGATGGAGACGGTCCCGGGCCCCGCGTCGCGGGCAGCACCGTCGAGTCGCTCCCGGCGCCGGGCGAGCAGCGCGACCTGCGCACCGCGCCGGGCGAGCCCGATCCCGATGCAGCGCCCGAGCCCGCTCGACGCGCCGACGACGACGGTTCGCACCTTGCCCACCCTCCACGAGGCAGTGACGCAGATGTTAGACAACCGGGATGGGAACGACGCCGACGACCACGGCGAGCGATCTCTCGTACGACCCGTACGACGTCGAGATCAACGCCGACCCCTACCCGGTGTTCCGGCGCCTCCGCGAGGAGGCACCGCTGTACCGCAACGAGGAGCACGACTTCTACGCGCTGAGTCGGTTCGACGACGTCGAGCGCGGCCTCGTCGACCGTGAGACCTACATCTCGGGGCGGGGCGCCATCCTCGAGCTGATCAAGGCGAACATCGAGATGCCGTCCGGCGTGCTCATCTTCGAGGACCCACCGGTGCACACGGTGCACCGAGGCCTGCTCTCGAGGGTCTTCACGCCGAAGCGGATGAACGCGCTCGAGCCGAAGGTCCGGGAGCTCTGCGCGCGGAGCCTGGATCCCCTCGTCGGCACCGGGCGCTTCGACTTCGTGCGGGACCTCGGTGCGCAGATGCCGATGCGCGTCATCGGCACGCTGCTCGGCATTCCCGAGGAGGACCAGGAGGCGATTCGCGATCGCGTCGACGCCGATCTGCGCACGAAGCCCGGCGAGCCGATGAAGCCGTCCCAGGATCGCTTCGTCACGGGCGAGGCCTTCGCCGAGTACGTCGAGTGGCGCGCCCAGCACCCGTCGGACGACCTCATGACGGAGCTGCTGCACGCCGAGTTCGAGGACGAGGCCGGCACGACTCGGTGCCTCACACGCGAGGAGGTGCTCACGTACGTGAACGTCGTCGCCGGTGCGGGGAACGAGACGACGACGCGTCTGATCGGTTGGGCCGGCAAGGTGCTCGCGGAGCACCCCGAGCAGCGGCGCGAGCTCGCGGAGGACCGCTCGCTCATCCCGAACGCGATCGAGGAGATCCTGCGCTACGAGCCACCGGCCCCGCACGTCGCCCGGTACGTCACCCACGACGTCGAGCACCACGGTGTGACCGTGCCCGAGGGAAGCGTCATGATGTTCCTGGTCGGCGCCGCGAATCGCGACGACCGCCGCTACCCCGACGGCGACCGCTTCGACATCCACCGCGACGTCGGCCAGCACCTCACCTTCGGCTACGGCGTCCACTTCTGCCTCGGCGCCGCCCTGGCCCGACTGGAAGGACGCATCGCACTCGACGAGGTGTTGCAGCGGTTCCCCGAGTGGGACGTCGACCTCGACAACGCCCGGCTCGCGCCGACGTCCACGGTTCGGGGGTGGGAGACGCTGCCCGCGGTCATTCCGTGAGTGAGGCGCTCGAGCGCTTCGAGATCCGCGTCGACGACTCGATCCTCGAGGACCTGCGCAGGCGCCTCGAGCACACGCGCTTCCCCGACCAGATCGAGGGCACCGGCTGGGAGTACGGGATCCCGGTGGACTACCTGCGCGAGCTGGTGGAGTACTGGCGCGATGCGTACGACTGGCGCGCGCAAGAAGCGCGGCTCAACCAGCTCGAGCACTTCCGCACGCGCATCGACGGCCAGTCGATCCACTTCGTCCACGCGCGATCTGCGCACGCAGACGCCTTCCCGCTGCTCCTCGTGCACGGCTGGCCGGGATCGGTCGTCGAGTTCCTCGAGGCCATCCCGCGACTGACGGATCCCGAGGCGCACGGCGGTGACACATCCGACGCGTTCCACGTCGTCGCGCCGTCGCTTCCCGGATACGGGTTCTCGGAGCCGACGCGCAGCCGCGGCTGGGATCCATGGCGAATCGCGCGGGCGTTCATCGAGCTGATGGCTCGCGTCGGCTACGACCGATACGGGGCGCAGGGCGGCGACTGGGGCGCGCAGGTCACGACGAGACTGGCCGCGCTCGACGACGACCACTGCGCGGCGCTCCACCTCAACATGGCGATCGTGGATCGCCCGGACCAGCCGGTCGATCTCACGGAGCTCGAGCAGGCCGATCTCGCCGACATGGCGCGCTTCCAGCGTGAGGAGTCGGGCTATGCGCTCGAGCAGGGGACCAGGCCACAGACCTTGGGCGTGGCGCTCAACGACTCACCGGCCGGCCTGCTCGGCTGGATCGTCGAGAAGCTCCGGAGCTGGAGCGACTGCGACGGCCATCCCGAGAACGTCTTCGGTCGTGACCACGTCATCACGAACGTGATGACCTACTGGGTCACCGGGACGATCACGTCGTCGACGCGCTTGTACTGGGAGCTCATGCACGCCGAGCACGCGGCGCCGGAGCTCGTGCGCGTCCCCACGGGCATCGCTCGCTATCCGAAGGAGGTCTTCCGGCTCCCGCGAGCCTGGATCGAGCGCCACTACAACGTCACGTACTGGGCCGACCTGCCCCGCGGCGGCCACTTCGCGGCGATGGAGCAGCCCGACCTCTTCGTCGAGGACCTCCGGACCTTCTTCCGAACCGTGCGCTGACAAGTTTTCGGCACGCTGAGCCACCTCCACGGTGGTCGAGCGTGCCGAGAAACGTCGTGGCTACACGATCGCGGGGCGCGTCCCGGGGCGCGGGCCGTCGAGCTGCTCGCCGTCGCGGCGGATCGGCGTGCCGTTGACGAGCACGTGCCGGAGTCCGGTCGGCTCCTCTGCGGTCAGCCGCTCGCCATCCGCGGGGAAGTCGCGGACCCGCCGCACGGGGCCCGTCCCCACGGTCTCCGGCTCGAACACGCACACGTCGGCCCAGCAGCCCTCCCGGAGATGGCCGCGGCGCTCGAAGCCGAAGATGCCCGCGGGCTCACCGGTCAGCTTGTGCACCGCGCGCTCGAGCGGCATCACCTCGCGCTCGCGCACCCAGGTTCCCAACAGGTCCGTGGGCAGTGGCGCGTCGCAGAGCTGATCGACGTGCGCTCCGGCATCGGAGAGCCCGAGCGCCACGTGGTCGTGCGTCAGCAGCCGGCCGACCTCGTCGGCGTCATCGTTGGCGATGTAGGCGCGAAAGCGCGTCGAGAGGTCCTCGGCCACCGACAGCTCGCACATGACGTCGAGCGGGCTGCACCCGCGCTCGCGGGCGAGATCGGTCACGCGCCGCCCGACGAGCTCGGGGAACTGCTCCGACTCGGAGACCTCGAAGGTCTCCCAGCGTGGCTTCATCGGGGAGTGCTCCAGGTCCGCCGCTGCACGTGCCCGCCAGTCGGGGTCGAGGTAGGCCTCGATGCGCGCCCCGCGACCGCCCTGGAGCAGCTCGCCGAAGACCGTGCCGGTGTTGAGGCTGTAGGCATCGGCCATCGTGAACTGCATGGTGAGCGGCCGCGGGGTGACCTGTGGCCACACGTTCGCACCGCGTGCCAGGCCCTGCTGGTGCAGCGTGACCGGCTTGAGGTGTCGGCCGCCCGGCGCGGCGAAGAGCGGATAGGTGAACGGGCGGCCGATGCGTGGTTGCCACTCGTAGACGTCGGCATAGCTGCACTGCTCGCCCGGCGTGATGAGGATCACGCCCTTACGCGTCTCGCCCGTCGCGACGAACAGTGCGTCGACCTCGTCACGCTCGGCGAAGCGGCTCGGGACCGGCTTGCCGTCCACGCCGCGGTGGGCATACGAGAAGCTGGTCGAGAACCCGGCTGCCCCGGCGTCGATCCCCTCACGGACGAGCCGGCACATGCGCTCGATCTCGTCGGCGGTCGCGGCGCGCTCGTACGCGGCGTCGCCCATGACGTAGAGCCGCAGGGCCGAGTGGCCGACGTAGGCCGTGAAGTTGAGCACCGTGCCGCGCCGACGGACCGTCTCGAGATACTCGGGGAACGTCTCGAACTCCCAGGCGACGCCGGCGGTGAGCGTCGCCGGGTCCATGTCCTCGACGTTCTCGAGCGTGTGGATGATCGTCGCGTGATGCTCGGCTCGGGTCGGTGCGATCGCGAAGCCGCAGTTGCCCGCCACCACCGTGGTCACACCGTGGAACGACGACGGCCTCAAGGCGGGATCCCAGAAGACCTGCGCGTCGTAGTGCGTGTGGATGTCGATGAACCCGGGCGCGACGACGCACCCCGACGCGTCGAGCTCGAGCTCGCCCCGGAGATTCGGCGCGATGTTCGTGATCACGCCCCCCGCGACCGCGACGTCGGCCGGACGTCCGGGTGCGCCGCTGCCGTCGACGACGGTCCCTCCGCGGATCACGAGCGCATCGGGCATCGGGGCGTCAGTCATAGATCATGAACTCCAGCAGGTTGCCGTCCGGGTCGCGCACGTAGACGCTCGTTGCCGCGGCCTGCCGCCCGCCTTCCCGTGCGACCGGCCCCTCCTCGATGTCCGCGCCCGCTTCCTTCAGCACGGCGTGCAGCGCGTCCGCGTGCCCCGTCCACACGAAGCAGACGTCGCCGCACGGCGGCTGCGCCGCGGGTGCTCGCAGCGTGAATCCCGCGCGCTGCCACGTCTTGGGACGATGCAGGTTGATCATCTGGCCGCCGACGTAGACGGACACGACGTGGGGATGCTCGGCGACCTCCAGTCCGAGGGCGCGGTAGAAGGCGACCATCGCATCCGTGTCATTCATCGGGAGCGACACGTGGTCGAAGCCGGCGATGCTCACGTCACGTCGGCGAAGCCGTACAGGCGGGCGCAGTTCGTCGCGGTGATCTTGTGGCGGTCCACCTCGGGAAGTGCCCCGAGGGTCTCCTCGATCGCTTGCAACGAGTGGGGGAACGTGCTGTCGGTGTGCGGGTAGTCCGACGCCCACATGCACGCGTCGGCGCCGAGGAGCGGGATGAGCTGCGCGGCGAGCGCGTCCTCCTCGAAGGTGGCCATCACCTGCTTCCGGAACAGCTCGCTCGGCGCGGCTCGTGGTGCGTAGTCGAGCTTGTCGCGCAGGTTCTCCCATTCGAGGTCCATGCGCGCGAGGAAGTACGGGAGCCAACCGATTCCCGACTCCGCGAGCACGAGCTTGAGACCCGGGTGGCGCTCCAGCGCTCCGCTGAACACCATCGTCGCCAGCGGCTCGTCGAGCTGGAGCGGCAGCACGGTGGCATACGCGGCCGACTGCCACTTCCCGATCCGGTAGCTGAGCGTCGACGACGTGCCCCCCACGATGTGGAAGCTGATGGGCAGCCCCGTGTGATCCGCGGCCGCCCACAGCCGGTCCCACGCCGGGTCGCAGAGGTCGACGTCGAACATGTCGAGGATCGCGCCACGGTGCCCGATCCCGGCACAGCGCTCGAGCTCCGCGGCAGCAGCATCGGGGGAGCTGCCCGGGAGGAAGGCGAGGACGCACAAACGGTCGGGTGCGACCGCGCTGAACTCCTCGACGGCCCAGTCGTTCCATGCGGCGTAGCAGGCCCTCTGGAGCTCCGGATCGCGGATGGGCAGACCGACGGCGAGGGGGCCGTAGATCACCGAGACCCAGAGCCCGTCGCGCTCCATGTCCTCGAGCCGCAGCTTCGGGTTCCCGGCGCGGAAGCCGTCGTCCTCGATGCCGGCGCGCCCGATCGCGCTGAGCTGCTTGGCGGCCTCGCTGGTCGTGGCCCCGATCCCGCTGCGGCCGATCACGCGGTCTTCGCACGTCCACACCGCTCGACCGTCGCGCGAGACCACACGGGGGCCTCGCTCGACCTGGTCGCGCGGCAGCCGCGACTCCCAGAGCACCGGCGGCACCGCCGACAGGTCGAGGTGGTCGTCGCACGAGTAGACGCCGTTCGTCCCGTCGATGCGTGTGGTCACGCGTCGTCCTGCTTCGCCATGAGCTCGCGCACGTCGGGGGGCGGGGGACCGGCGGTCGTGCCGCCGTCGACCGGCATCACGATCCCGGTGACCTGGGCCGCCCGATCGCTCGAGAGGAACAGCACCGCGTTCGCCACGTCGATCGGCCTGCCCTGCCGTTGCAACGGCTGCATGCGCCTGATGATCGCAGTCTGGTCGTACGTCGTGTTGATCGCGGTGGGGATGTGGGCGGGCGCGACGCAGTTCACCCGGATGCCGTGCTCGGCGAGGTCGATCGCGATGCAGCGGGTGAAGTGGATCACCGCTGCCTTGGCTGCTCGGTACACGGTCGTTCCACCACCGGCGTTGATGCCACCGATCGACGTGATGTTGGTGATCGCGCCTCCGCCGTGATCCGCCATGTGACGGGCGGCGCGCTGGCTTCCGACCATCACGCCGAACACGTTCACTGCCATCCCACGCTCGAAGTCGCGGAGGTCGTCCTTCAGGAAGCGATGGTGACTCCCCCCGATGCCGGCGTTGTTGACCATGACGTGTAGGCCGCCGAACTCTTCGACGGCGAAGTCGACGACGTCCTGCACGTCGTCGGCAGCGGCGACGTCGGCCTGCTTGAACGCTGCGGACGCGCCGAGATCGGCGGCGAGCTGCTTGCCCCCGTCGGCGTCGACGTCGGCGATGACCACGCGGGCGCCCTCGTCGACGAAGCGCTCGACGATGGCGCGACCGAGACCGTTGGCGCCGCCGGTGACGATCGCGACCTTACCGGCGAGCTCGTCCGCCATCGGTCAGAGCTCCTCGATCCAGAACTCGGGCACGGTCTCGATCCCGTGGCGATCGAAGATCGCGTCGATCTCGGCGAGGTCGTCATCGCTGAGCGACCAGCCGATGGCCCCGACGTTGTCCTCGACCTCGGCGATGGTCCGGCAGCCCACGAGCGCGGTGCTGACCGCGGGATGCGAGATCGCCCACCGGAGCGCCACCTGCGGGAGGCTCTTCTCGTAGCGCGCCGCGATGGCCTTCAGCTCCTCGACCGCGCGCACGTTCCGTGGGAAGGACTCGGCGCCGAAGATCGCCTCGAACATCTTGATGTTGCCCATCTTCCCCTGGCGGGCGCGCCAGTCGCCGGAGCCGAAATCGGTGTCCTCGGTGAACGTGCCGGTGAGCAGACCGAACGCGAGCGATCCGTACGCCATGAACCCGACGCCGTGCTCCTCGCAGTAGGGCAGGATCTCGCGCTGCATCCGTCGATCGAACATGTTCCAGCCGTACTGGACGACGTCGACTCGGCGGAGACGCATGCACGCGTCGATCTCGTCGCGCGTGAAGTTCGAGAGGCCGACGAATCGAACCTTTCCGTCGCGCACGACGTCGTCGAGCGCCGACATCGTCTCCTCGAACGGAGTCAACCGATCGGGCCAGTGCACGAGGTAGACGTCG
>DATBSK010000063.1:0-10616 GCA_036559825.1 Acidimicrobiia bacterium
TCCCGAGATCGCGGGTGCCGCTGCCGACGGCGCGGTCGCGATCCTGCCGATGGGGTGCACAGAGCAGCAGGGGCCGCACCTCACGGTCGGGTTCGACTCGTGGTTCGCCGAGGAACTGTGCCTCGCGGCCTCCGAACGTGCCGCGGAGGCGTGCGGCGTGGCATCGGTCGTGCTGCCGGCCATGCCGTTCGGGCCGACGCCCGAGCATCGCGGGTTCGGTGCCGGCTTTATCGACCTGCCCCGGAGTGTGCACGAGGAGGTCCTCGAGGCCGCGGCCGACTCCTTGGCCAGCCAGGGTTTCACGCGCCTCTTGGTCTGGCGCGGCTGCGGCGGACACGACCTCGCGGCGATCTCGACGCGATGGAACGACCGATGGCGCGGACGTGGGCGGCTCTGGCTCCCCGAGCAGCCGTTCGCTGCGATCTGGGCTGCCGTCGGCGACGCCTCGGTGCCGGGGGGCCACGCCGACAGCTTCGCGACCTCGATCGCGCTGCATCGCCATCCCGAGCTGGTGCGCGTCGACCTCATCCCGGGGCCATCCGCGCAACCAGACTGGGCCGACCCGGATCTCGACTTCACCGAGCACTCCTCGACGGGAGTCATCGGTGATGCGCGCGCGGCGAGCACCGAGCTCGGCGCCGCGCTGTGGGAAGAGTGCGTCACCGTTGTCGCCGAGGTCATCCGTGACGTCGCCGACGCGCCGATCATCTGAACACCGTATCCATGAAGATGCGTCCCTCGACCCGCGTGATGACGGTGAGGGACGCATCATGTGCTGCCGGGACGCATCATCCCGGTGCTGGCGGTGATCCCGCCGTCGACCGGGAGCGCGATGCCGGTCACGAACGACGCATCGTCGGAGAGGAGCCACGCGATCGCGGCCGCGACCTCGTCCGGCTCGCCGAAGCGGGCGAGGGGAACGTGGCTGCGCATCTCCTCGTAGAGATCGGGTGCGAGCTGCTCGAGCGGCTGGGTCATCCCGGTGTGCGCGATCGGCCCGGGGCAGACCGCGTTGACGCGGACGCCGTCGGTCCCGAGGTCGATCGCGGCGGAACGCGCGAAGTTGAGCACCCCGCCCTTCGAGGCGTTGTACACCCACATGCGCGGGTCGCCGTACTGCCCGGAGATCGAGGCGGTGATCACCACCGAGCCGCGGCTCGCACGCAACGCCGGTGCCGCGGCGCGAACACCGAGCACGACGCCGCGCAGGTTCACCCCGAGCACCCGATCGAACTCGTCCATCGGTTGCGTCTCGAGTGGACCGGCGGTGCCCAGGCCGGCATTGAGCACGGCTCCGTCCAGCCGGCCGAAGCGCTCGAGCGCTGCTGCGACGGCGCGGGTGTTCCCCGCTTCGGTGCTCACGTCCGCCGCGCACGCGACCACGTCGCCAGCACCGAGCTCGTGCACGGCACCGAGGCGCTCGTCGTCGAGGTCGACGGCGACGAGCGCCCACCCATCCCCCCGCAGGCGGCGAGCGGTGGCGAGGCCGATCCCGGAGCCGGCCCCGGTGACGAGCGCGACACGGCGTTCCGCTCCTGCACTCATTCCGGCCCACGGTAGGGAGTCCAGGGGTCCCGGGTAGCATCTCCCGCGCGATGGAGCAGGCGAGCGTCCCGAAGGGCGGCCCCAGGTACCCTGCGGCCGAGCGAGCGCGACCGTGATGGCCGAGCACCCGCAAGCCCCCGACCGCAACCTCGCGATGGACCTCGCGCGGGTCACCGAGGCGGCCGCCCTGGCCGCGGCCCGCTGGATCGGGCGGGGCGACAAGCAGGCCGCCGACCAGGCCGCGGTCGACGCCATGCGGCTGGTGCTCAACACCGTCCCGATGGACGGCGTCGTCGTGATCGGCGAGGGCGAGAAGGACGAGGCGCCGATGCTCTACAACGGCGAGCAGATCGGCGCCGGCGGTCCGGCCTGCGACATCGCCGTCGACCCGGTCGACGGCACCACGCTGACCTCGCTCGGGCGCAACAACGCGATCGCCGTGATCGCGGTCTCCGAGCGGGGCTCGATGTTCAACCCGGGGCCCTGCGTCTACATGGAGAAGGTCGCCGTCGGACCCGAGGCGCGGGACGTGATCGACCTCGACGCGCCGGTCAAGGCGAACCTCGAGGCAGTCGCGAAGGCAAAGGGCGAGCAGGTCAAGGACGTCACCGCGGTCGTGCTCGATCGCGACCGTCACGCCGACATCATCCGCGCCTGCCGGGAGGCGGGGGCGATGGTGCGGTTGATCCCCGACGGCGACGTGATGGGCGCGCTCGAGACGGCGTGGCCCGACTCGGGGTCCGACATCCTGTTCGGGATCGGCGGAACGCCCGAAGGCGTCATCGCCGCGTGCGCCCTGAAGGCGCTCGGGGGCGAGATCCAGGGGCGCCTGTACCCGCGCAACGACGACGAGCGAAGGGCCGCGTTCGAACTCGGCTACGACCTCGATCGCGTGCTCACCACGGACGACCTCGTCGCCAGCGAGGACGTGTTCTTCGCCGCGAGCGGCGTGACCGAAGGCGACATCCTCCGCGGCGTCCGGTACCGGGGCGACGGTGCGAGCACGGAGACGCTCGTCATGCGCTCGAAGAGCGGCACGATCCGGACCATCCGCGCGACCCACAAGTGGGACAAGCTGCGCCGCTACAGCTCGCTCGACTACTGAGGCTCACTCGAGGCTGACGATCCGTGCGGCGGCGCCAGTTCCTGCAGCACGCGGCGCTCGGAGCCACGGTCGTCGCCGCGGCGATGCAGTGGCGCGCCGCGCTCGCGTGGGCCGACGAGGCGCCCGACCTCGAGGCCGAGTGGTGGAACTCCGCCAACTTCGCCCCGGTCACGACCGAGACCACCGAGGAGCGCCTCCGGGTCGTAGGTCGCCTCCCGCGCTCGCTGAACGGGCTCTATGTGCGCAACGGCACGAACGCCCACCCCGGGACCGTGTCGCCGCACTGGTTCATCGGCGACGGCATGGTCCACGGTGTGCGCCTCGACGACGGTGCGGCGCGGTGGTACCGCAATCGCTGGGTCCATACGTTCGAGCTGTCGCGCGACACGGGCCTCACCGGCGGCGGCGGTCCCCCGAGCCTCACGGACGGCTACGCCAACGTGTCCGTGATCCACCACGCCGGCAGGCTGCTCGCGAGCGGCGAGGTGGGGCTGCCGTGGGAGCTCTCGCCCGACGACCTGTCGACGCTCGGCGTGTACGACTTCGACGGCCGACTGCGGACGTCGATGACGGCCCATCCGAAGATCGATCCCGAGACCGGCGACCTGCACTTCTTCGGCTACTGGTTCGCGCCGCCGTATCTCACGTACCACGTCGCGACGGCCGACGGAGCCCTCGTCCACAGCGAGCCGGTCGACATCCCCGCGCCGACGATGATCCACGACTTCGCGATCACCGATCGCGACGTGGTGTTCTGGGACCTCCCGGTCGTGTTCGACCTCGATCGACTCGACACGGGCATCCCCTTCGCCTGGCACCCGTCGCACGGCGCCCGCATCGGGATCATGCCGCTGGGCGGACCGGCGAGCGCGATCCGCTGGGTCGACATCGAGCCTTGCTACGTGTTCCACGGGGTCAACGCGTTCCGAGACGGCGACGCGGTCGTCGTCGACGTGTGCCGGCACGACCGGATGTTCGATCCCGGCGTCACCGACAGCGGCGCGCTCACGCTCCGTCGTTGGCGGATCTCCACGGGGAGGTCGGCGCTCCGCTTCTCCGAGGACGTCGTCGAGGACCGCGACGCCGGAGAGCTGCCGACCCGCGACCCGCGCAAGGTCGGGCGGGCGCATCGGTTCGGCTACCTGCTCCGGTCGCACCACCGCGGTGACGCCCTCGTGTTCGGCGGCGTCGCGAAGCAGGACTTCCGCACCGGTCGCCGCGAGGTCTGGCGCGCGGGAGAGCGGCGGCACGGCAACGAGTTCCTCTTCGTGCCCGACGGTCCGGGCGAGGACGACGGGCACCTGCTGGCGTACGTCCACGACGACGCGCGCGACGCCGCGGATCTCGTCGTCCTCGACGCGCGCGATGTCGCGGCAGGGCCGGTCGCCACGGTGCAGCTGCCGACCCGGGTTCCCTACGGCTTCCACGCCGCCTGGGTGCCGGCCTCCTGATCCACCAGCCACACGGGACCGGCCCGCCCGGTCGCCGCGAGCTGCCGGTGGAGCCGCTCGTTCGGCTCGACGTAGCGAGCCTCGAGCGTCGCACGCAGCGCGTGCGGCAGACGGTCGCGGCGCCGTGACCCGTTCACGCGGTAGTAGATCGCGCGCATGCGCTCCTTGAGCGCGTAGTGGCGGCGCAGGAACCGCTCGAACCGGTCGTTGGCGCGGAGCGCGATCCGCTGCAGGCCTGCCCGCCGGTACGCCGTGGTCCGGTTCTCCGACGCGAGGTCGAGCGACGTGTAGCCGGACGGATCGATCCCGAGGAATGCCGCGACCTCGCCGAGCACCCGCGCAGGGTCGCTCATCAGCTGCTCGAACCAGACGAGCTCGAGACGCGCGCCGAACCGCTCGTGCCACGCGGGGAGCCAGTCCGCGTAGCAGCCACCGCCGAACGCGAACCACGCCTCGTTGGCCGGGTCCGCGAAGTCGGCGTCGCTCAAGCTGTCGGCGTGCTCGAGATACGCCTCGCCGGTCATGCCCGCCGGGATCCGCAAGCGGGCCTTCTGGTAGTTGAAGAAGGACCAGAAGCGGCTGACGGGCTCGCGGAGGACGACGAGGATCCGCACGTCGTCGCCGCAGACCGCGTGCACGGCGTCCGCGACCGCGGCGCCGCCGTAGAAGTACGAGGGTGTCGCCTCGAGCCGGATCTTCCGGTCGCCCGCGTCGCTGAAGTAGCTCTCGTAGACCGTCGGAGGCTCGAGCGGGTGCCCCCAACGCGCCGGGAGGAAGTACCGGGTCTCCTTGACCGAGGCGGCCGCAACATCGCGGTGACCGGAGAGCGACACGAACAGCGAGGTGGTGCCCGACTTGTTGACGCCCGCGATGATCGTGTTCGCGCGCACGGAGGTCACCTTACCGACGCTGCCTCAGCCGCCGCGCAAGCGAGCCCAGACGCCGCTGGTCGTCGTGTTGAAGTCGTACACCGAGTACCCGATCGCGTGACGCTCGCGCACCGCTTTCACGAAACCGGCATAGTCCTTCGCAGCCGCGGTGTCGGCGATCCCACCGATCGGGTGCACCGGGGCGTCCGCGATGCCGACGTTCGCGCGCAGGCGCCGGATGTTCTCCTCGGTGTACGCGAAGCCGTCGCGGTATCCCGAGGCCGTCTCGCGGTTCGTCCAGTAGCTCATCGGCAGCCAGACGTCGAACGAGCGCCGGATCTTCCGCCACGGGAAGTCCGGCCAGTACACCGGGTTCACCACCTCGAGGAGCACCGGCTCGAGGACGATCGCGCCGAGCGGCCGGCTGCCGGCGATCTCGCGTGCCCGGCGCGCCAGCTTCACCAGCGCCTTGTTGCGTTCGGCGGGATCGGGCACGCCCTGGGTGTACTCGACGTCGAGCGCGATGCCGTCGAAACGCTCCCCCTTGCTGCGGAAGGATGCGAGCCCGCGGATCCGTCGGAGATCGGCCGCGACGTCACCGAACTTCGGCACGTACCACGCGACGACGTCGATGCCAGCGTCGTGCCCGCGTCGCAGGAACTCGCCGAGCAGCCGCCGATCCACCGTTGCACCGGTGATGCGGTCGTCGTCCTGGGCGGCCTGGAGGAACACGGTCCGCACGCCGAGGGCGGCCATGTCGTCGAGGCTGCCGGCGGTCACGGGCGGCGGCCCCCCGTCCGACTGGAACCCGGGCACGTAGTCGTAGACGTCGACCCAGGTGCCGAGCCCTCGGAACGGGGACAGGTCCGCCGCGCCCGACGGTGCGGCAGGGACGACCGTCGCCACGAACACGAGGCACGCGAGCGCGACGAGACAGCGGGAACGACGGGGCACGCCGGCCAGGCTAGGCCGGTGCGGCCGGATTCAGGTGGTCGGGTCGCCTCCGCTCCGCCGTCCCGCGCGTCCGAGCACGGCTCCGCTGCGGCTCAGCTGGTCGGGTCGCCTCCGCTCCGCCGTCCCGCTCGTCCGAGCACGGCTCCGCTGCGGCTCAGTGCGCGAGCTCGGTGTCGCCCGTCACCTCGAGGCGCAGCGCGGCGCGTGCGAGCGCGCCCGTGGCGAGCTCGTCGTCGGCGTCGATCGCGAGCGCCGCCTCGGCTCGCTCCTTCGCGTCCCTCGCACGGGGCACGTCGATCTGATGCGGGAGCTCCGCGACGTCCGACAGGACGATCACACGGTCGCGGCTCACCTCGACGAAGCCGCCGTGCACCGCGACGACGTGCTCGGTGCCATCGGGAAGGATCGCGCGGACCTTCGCGACGTCGAGCGCACCGAGCAGCGGCGCGTGCCCGGGCAGGAACGCGATGTCGCCGTCCGCGGTCCGGCACACGACCATCTCCGCCTCGCCCTCGTAGAGGACCTGCTCCGGTGACACGACCTGCACGTGCAGCGTCGGGTTGTCGGGCATGTGAGACCTAGCCCTCCTGCAGCGTCTTCGCCTTCGCCAGCACGCTCTCGACGCCGCCGACGTTGAAGAAGGCCTGCTCCGGCACCTCGTCGAGCTCACCCTTGGCCAGCGCGTCGAAGCTCTCGACGGTCTCCTCCACCGACACGTAGATGCCCGGCAGACCGGTGAAGACCTCGCCGACGAAGAAGGGCTGCGAGAGGAAGCGCTGGATCTTGCGCGCCCGCGACACCGTCACCTTGTCCTCTTCGGAGAGCTCGTCGAGACCGAGGATGGCGATGATGTCCTGCAGCTCCTTGTACCGCTGCAGGATCTCCTGCACCCGGCGCGCGACCTCGTAGTGGCGCTGACCGACCACCTCGGGCGCCAGGATGTTCGAGGTCGACGCGAGCGGGTCGACCGCGGGGTAGATGCCCAGAGCGGCGATCTGGCGCGAGAGCTCGGTCGTGGCGTCGAGATGGGTGAACGTCGTGAACGGGGCGGGATCGGTGTAGTCGTCGGCGGGCACGTACACCGCCTGCATCGACGTGATCGAGTGTCCCTTCGTCGACGTGATGCGCTCCTGCAGCTCGCCCATCTCGTCGGCGAGGGTGGGCTGGTAGCCGACCGCCGACGGCATGCGCCCCAGCAGCGTGGACACCTCGGACCCGGCCTGGACGAAGCGGAAGATGTTGTCGACGAAGAGCAGCACGTCCTGGTTCTTCACGTCGCGGAAGTACTCGGCGACCGTGAGCGCGGACAGCGCGACACGGAGGCGCACGCCGGGCGGCTCGTCCATCTGGCCGTAGACCAGCGCCGTCTTCTCGATGACGCCGGACTCGGTCATCTCGAGCCAGAGGTCGGTGCCCTCGCGCGTCCGCTCGCCGACGCCCGCGAAGACCGAGACGCCGCCGTGCTGGGTCGCGACACGCTGGATCATCTCCTGGATGAGCACGGTCTTGCCCACACCCGCGCCGCCGAAGAGGCCGATCTTGCCGCCCTGCACGTACGGCTCGAGCAGGTCGATCACCTTGATGCCCGTCTCGAACATCAGCGCCTTCGGCTCGAGCTGGTCGAAGGGGGGCGGGTCACGGTGGATCTCCCAGCGGTCGTCGATGCCGCTCAGCTGGTCAGCCGAGACGTCGAGCGGCTCGCCGATGACGTTGAAGACGTGGCCGAGCAAGCCGTCGCCGACCGGCATCGCGATGCCATGCCCGAGGTTGCGCACGATCGTGCCGCGCTTGAGCCCGTCGGTGGGCTTCATGCAGATGGCGCGGCACCGCCCCTCGCCGATCTGCTGCGCGACCTCGGCCGCGATGGTGACGGTCTCGCCTTCGAGCTCGGCGTCCATCTCGAGCTGGGTGTTGATCTCCGGCAGCGAGTCGGGCGGGAACTCGACGTCGACGACCGGGCCGGCGATCGCGACGACACGCCCTTCCTTTCGCTCGGTCTCCGGCTCGGCGACTGCGGTCATGCTGTGCTCCTGGCTACGGGGTCTCGGCGAACTCGAGGAACTCTTCGTGGTCGGGACGCTCGTGGGCGCGTCCGGCGGCGCGCAGCGCCTCGGCGCCACCCACGATCTCCATGATCTCGGTGGTGATCGCGTCCTGCCGCGCACGGTTCATGCTGCGCGTGAGGGTGGTGATGAGGTCGTCCGCGTTGTCGGTGGCTGCCTTCATGGCGCGCTGGCGCGCCGCGTGCTCGGATGCCGCGGCATTCAGGAGCGCCGCGTACACGCGCGCCTCGGCGTAGCGCGGCAGCAGCTGCTCGAGGATCTCCTCCGGCTCGGGCTCGAACTCGTACGCCGACTGCGCCTCGCCGTCGCTCGGCGCCGTGGGGCGAGCGTCGCCCCCTTCGAGCGCTTCGCGGTCGAGCGGCATCAGCGGCCGCACCACGACCTCCTGAGACCCGGCGGAGACGAACCGCGTGTAGACCAGCTGGACGAGGTCGTACCGGCCGGCGAGGAACGGCTCCTCGACGGCACGCGCGATGGCCCGCGCGTCCTCGTACGTCGGCTGGTCGGAGAAGCCGGTGAACGCGCCGTCGAGGCGGTAGTCGCGGTACCGGAAGTAGCCCTCGGCCTTCCGACCGACGACGACGAGCGCGTAGTCCGCGCCCCGCTCGCCGAACTCGCGCATCTCGCCTTCCGCGGCGCGGATGACAGCCGAGTTGTAGCCGCCGCAGAGCCCGCGGTCGGCGGCGATGACGACCTGCGCCACGCGCCGCACCTGCGGTCGCGGCGTGAGCAACGGGCTGTCGGTGCCGGCGCCTGCTGCCGCGAGGTCGCGCACGACCTCGGTGATCGTCTCGGAGTACGGGACCGCTGCCTGCACGCGCGCCTGGGCCCGCACGATGCGGCTCGCCGCGATGAGCTCCATCGCCCGCGTGATCTTCTTCGTGGACTGGACGCTGCGGATCCGCCGCCGCAGGATCCGTTCCTGGCCGCCGGCCATCTCTACTCGCTCACTCGCTGCGGGCCGGGATACCCGGCCCGCGGGCGCTCGTTCGCTGGCGAGCCTCCGCTCGCTCCGCTCGCTGCGGCCGCGCGCGCGACGACTGTGAGCGCGTCGGTCATTCGGTCTCGAGGGTCTTGTCGGACTCGGCCTCGCCGACCGCCTCGGCGTCGCTCGCAGTCGGGTCGGCGGCGCCGGGCGTCTCGGCCCCGAGCCCGGCGAGGAAGTCGGCCTTGAACGCGTCGACGGCGCTCTCGACCGCACCGCCCTCGGGAAGAGCGCCGGTGTCGCGGATCTCCGAGAGCAACCCCCCGTGCCGTGAGCGCATCCACTCGAGCAGCTCCGACTCGAAGCGCCGCACCTCGCCCACCGGGACGTCGTCGAGCGCGCCTCTCGTGCCCGCGTAGATCGAGACGACCTGCTCCTCGACCGGCATCGGCGAGTTCAGCGGCTGCTTCAGCAGCTCGACGAGGCGTTCGCCACGATCGAGCTGCGCGCGCGACACCGCGTCGAGCTCCGAGCCGAACGTCGAGAAGGCCTCGAGCTCGCGGAACTGTGCAAGGTCGAGCTTCAGCGTGCCGGCCACGCTCTTCATCGCCTTGATCTGGGCAGCGCCGCCGACGCGCGAGACCGAGATGCCGACGTCGACCGCCGGCCGCACGCCGGCCTTGAAGAGGTCGTCGATGAGGTAGATCTGGCCGTCGGTGATCGAGATGACGTTCGTCGGGATGTAGGCCGAGACGTCACCGGCCTTCGTCTCGATGATCGGCAGCGCCGTCAGCGACCCCGCGCCGCGCTCGTCGTTCAGCTTCGCGGCGCGCTCCAGCAGGCGGCTGTGCAGGTAGAAGACGTCGCCGGGATACGCCTCACGGCCGGGCGGGCGCCGCAGGAGCAGCGACAGCTGGCGATACGCCTCGGCCTGCTTCGAGAGGTCGTCGTAGACGATGAGCGCCGCCTCACCGCCGTCCATCCAGTGCTGGCCGAGCGCGCACCCCGCGTACGGCGCGAGGTACTTGAAGACGGCTTCGTCGGCGGCGGGCGCGTTCACGATGACCGTGTACTCCATGGCACCGTGCTCTTCGAGCGTGGCGAAGGTCTGCGCGACGGACGAGCCCTTCTGCCCGATCGCGACGTAGATGCACTTCACGCCCTGACCGCGCTGGTTGAGGATCGTGTCGATCGCGACCGTCGTCTTGCCGGTCTTGCGGTCACCGATGATCAGCTCGCGCTGTCCGCGGCCGATCGGCGTCATCGCATCGATCGCCTTGATGCCCGTCTGGAGCGGCTCGTGCACGGGCTTGCGACCGACGATGCCGGGCGCCTGCACCTCGAGGCGGCGCAGCACGTCGGACTGGATCGGACCCTTGCCGTCGATCGGCTGGCCGAGCGCGTTCACGACGCGGCCGATGAGGGCGTCGCCGACCGGGATCGAGAGGATGCGGCCCGTCGCCTTGACGGCGTGACCCTCCTCGACGTCGTCGGCCTGGCCGAGGACGACCGCACCGATCGAGTCCTCGTCGAGGTTCAGCGCCAGGCCGAGCGCGCCGCCCTCGAACTCGAGGAGCTCGTTGACGGCGGTCTCGGGGAGCCCGGCGACCCGGGCGATGCCGTCACCGACCTCGAGCACCCGCCCGACGCGCGCGGCCTCCAGCGAGGGTGTGAACGTCTCGACGTGCTCGCGCAGCGCCGCCG
>DATBSK010000064.1:0-14271 GCA_036559825.1 Acidimicrobiia bacterium
CCCGACATGAGGGGGATGCGGAGCGTCCCGACGCCGGGGATCGGTGGGAGCACGTCGGGTGGTGGCTCGAACACGACACCGGCGCGGAAGTGGTTCACCTTCCTGGGTGTCTTGCCCTCCAGCGTCTCCCGCCCGACGAAGCGCGCCGTCTCGAGCCCCCTGTTGAGGTCCTGCACCGTGAACGGCCCGATGGGGGAGCACGGGCGCCGCTCGATGCCCGGCCACTTGTACGTGAGCGTGTAGAGGACGCCGTCGTGGATCAGGTTCGTGAAGTGGATGGGGTACTTGTCACCACCGGCGATCATCTGGATGTTGCCGCCGTCGCCGTGCCAGGTGAAGGGGACGTCCACGTCGAGGTCCGGCACCACGTACCGGCCCGTCCACGTGAAGTCGCGGGGCAGCTTGGGTGGGGGCGGGCCGGCCGCAGCTCCCGCGGCGGGCCCGAACGCGAGAGCAGCCGCGACGAGCGCGCCGCTCGCGATCAATCGCTTCACGATGCGAGCCACCCCTTCCCGGCGCACACGCGGACGACCGTCGACGACGGCACGAGGATCATTCCACTCGCCGTGCGTCTAGCACGCGCGGTGCTCCGGGGCAGCCCGGGCTTCGGCGAGCAGGCGCCGAGCCCGGTACGCGTCGTTCTCGGGATCGGCCGCTTCCGCACGCCGGAACGCCTCGGCCGCGCCCGCGGGGTCGCCGAGCTGGAATCGACAGAGGCCGAGCGCGTTCCAGGCCCATTCGTCGAAGATCCGCTCGTCGTACGCGCTCCCGGTCTCCACGATCGCGTCGAGGTCGAGCCCGATGAGCTGCTCCAGTCGACGCGCCGCGCTGGTCGGGTCGCCGGTGGCGAGCTCATGGGTCGCGGTGGCGAACTCGACCGCCGGGTTGCCGGGGTATCGGGTCCACGCCTCCTCGATCATCGCGGCGACGTCGCTGTCGGGATCCTCACGCGCCACGGCGTGCACGAGCAGGTTGATCCACAGGAGCTTGTCGTCGGGGTGCTCAGTACCGCGTCGCCGCGCCACGTCGATCCCCGCGCGCCACGTGCGACGCGCTCGCTCCAGCTCTCCGCGGTCCTCGTAGATGCGGGCGAGGTGGTCGTAGAGGAAGGGCCGATCGGGGTTTGCCGCGAGCGCAGCCTGCAGCATTGGCTCGTTGCGATCGTGCTTGTGCCACTGATCGCCCTCGTAGCCGAGGTGCTCGATCGTCAGGCCGTCCGGCACGACGGTGTCGAGGTCGCTGATCAGCAGGTCCTCGCGCCGCGCGACCGCCGTGATCGCCCCGAGCATCGACTCGTGGATCGCGCCCGTGAAGCGGATGTCGGGCCGGTGCCGCCAGAGGCGGAACTCGCGGTACGGCGTCCAGTGCACGCGCGGGACGAAGCGCACCCGGAATGCCACGTGATCGGTCGCCGCCCCGAGGTGCCCACGCACCGCGGCGTGATCACCGGGGCGGACCCGCTCGTCGGCATCGATGTAGAGGATCCACTCGCCCGACGCCAGGTCGAGCGATCGGTTGCGCGGTGTGGCGAAGTCGGCTTGCCACGGCTCGTGTCCGACCACCGCGCCGTGGCGGCGAGCCACCTCGACCGACCCATCGAACGAGCCGGTGTCGACGACCACAATCTCGTCGACGAGTCCGTCGAGGGATGCGAGGCACGCGTCGAGATGGTCGGACTCGTCGCGGACGATGATGGCGGCGGAGAGCAGCATGGCTCTCCGGTCTTCAGCCGGTGAACTGTGGCTCGGCGGCGACCGGGGTCGCGGGTTGCGCCGCAGCCTTGCGCTTCTCGTCGTCGTCGTCGTCGGACTGGCCCGTCACCACGAACGATGGGTCCTCGACGAACGTCACGGTCCACGTGTGCCCCGACGCGGAGCCCTGGCTGATCAGTACTCCCGTCACCTTGTCGAACTTGTAGATCGGGTCGCCGTTGCTGACGGCGGGATCGGTGACCTGGAGCGTGATCGGCGAGGTCGCCACGGGCGGGCCCTTGCCGCCCCAGACGACCGCGTACCCGCTGACCGGCGTCTCGCCCGACGGCACGAGTGGCTGGAGGGCGGCGAGGTCGGCGCCGTAGATCGAGATGCACGTGCCCGGCGGCAGGGCCCCGGCCGGGACCACCAGGTGCAGCGTCACCCCGTCGTCGGGGACCGTCACGTCGAGACCGCCGACTCCTACTGCGAAGGTGTCGATCGGCCTCGGGTAGTTGGGGGGCGCGGGTGGGACGGTGCAGTTGGAGTTGGCCAGGCCGAGGATCGCTCCGGCCTTCGCGCCGAAGACAGCCTGCACGCCCGACATCGTGAAGGACGAGACCACGGGGGCGGCGAACGCGGTACCGATGACGAGTCGCTTGATGAACGTGCGGCGATCGGGGCCGACCGCCCGCTCGAGATCCTCCGGCACCCCTGCCTCCCGGTCACCCTCGCGGGATCGGCGCACGTTAGCCGGTGGGTGCGGGTGCTTCCCGGAGCGCGGCTCCGCTACGCGACCACGCCCTCGGCCCGGAGCTGGGCCAGGCACTCCGCCACCGCCGCGTGCGGGGGCTCGGGCAGGTCCCAGGCGGCACCCACGAGCGTGCCGATCTCCTGCTCGGTGTGCTCGCCGGTGCACAGCTCGAACACCAACGAGGCGGTCGGATTCAGGTAGTGCACCCGGTCGGTCGATGCCTGGTACACGACGAGGCCGTCGTCGACCTCGTGCGCCTCGAGCCCGTCGACGCGGCGCGGAGGGGGTTCGGTCATTGGACGGGCCCGCCGAGCACCGCCGCGCGCACGAGCGGAGCGACGACCTCGGGTCGGTACCTCGCGTCGACGAGACGCGCCGCGTGCTCGACGAGTGCGTCGCCGCGCACCGGGTCGTCGAGCACCTCGCAGACGGCGCGCGCGAGCTCGTCGGGCGACTCGGCGATCACGACCTCGCGCCCGGCCTCGACGTCGAGTCCCGCGACTCCGACGGAGGTGGCGACGACGGGGCGACGGTGTGCGAACGCCTCGAGCACCTTGATGCGTGTGCCGGCGCCATGGCGCAACGGTACGACGACGACGTCCGCGCGCGCATACCAGGGCGCGACGTCGGGGACCGCACCGACGACGCGCACCCCCGGGACACGGTCGAGGTCGTCGAGCGCCCCGGCGGTCAATGGGCCCACGAGTTCGAGCGTCGCCGTCGGTCGGTGAGCGCGGATCCGCGGGAGCACGGTCTCGGCGAGCGCGCGGGCCGCAAGCCGGTTCGGCTCGTAGCTGAGGTTGCCGAGGAACAGGAGGCGGTCGTCGCCCGGTCGCGGCGGCGGGTGCGCCGGAACGTCGATCGCATTCGGCACGACATGGACGCGCGACGCGTCGAGGCGAGCACGGTGGGCGACGCCTTCGGCATCGGCGGCCGACGCGGCGAGCACGGCGTCGGCCACCTGCAGCCAGCAGCGCGCGAGGCGCTCGTACGCATCGGCCTCCTCCTCGTTGCCCAGGGCGAGCAGCAGCGCAGCGTCGTCGTCGTCGGCATCGACGACGATGCGGCCGGCCGAGAGCTCCCGGGCGAGCTGAACGCCGAGCGGCGCGAGGTAGAGGCGCATCGCGAGCACGGCGCCGACGCTGCCGAGGCCGCGGGGGAGCGCGGCCGCAACCGTCGCGGCGAGTGTGGGCGGCGCGAGCAGCGCGCGTGATGGCAGAGGCGACGTTCGCTCGAGCCGCGTCCGCAGCTCTGGGTCCGCGAGCTGTCGCGTCGTGTGGTCGCGGGCCGCGCTCCCGGTGGCGGGCTCGACCACGGCCACGGAGCTCGCGCGCGCGGTGACCCAGGCGTGGTCAGCGGTCGACCCCGACACCGGCACCACGACGACGTGCACGTCGGCCGCTGGCGCGAGCGCGGTGACGAGCATGCCCGCGCGCATGGCCAGTCCGTTGCCCGTCGTGGCCGGCGCGATCGGCGCCAGGAGCACCACGCTCGGCTTGGCGCGAGCCGCCCCTTCGCCCATCTCGCGTACCGTACCGATCCTTGGTTTCGCCGCGCGCCGCGTTCCGCTACGTCGCCGAGGACGCCCGCACCGGCTACGGCGACGCGGCAGATCGCCTGGTGCGCGCGGTCCGCGAGTCGGGGGTCCAGGTCGAGTACCGCGGCTGGTCGAGCTGGCGCCACTCCGAGCGACCGTTCGGGGTTCGTCCGCACAGCCGCGATCCGTTCCCCGAAGCGCGGGCGGCGCGCGATGCACCAACGGTCGCGCACCTCGTTCCCGAGCACCTACCGAACGTGCGCGAGGTGTTCCCGCGCGGGCCGCTCCTCGCGCACACGGTGTGGGAGACCGACCGGCTGCCCGAGCATTGGCCCCCGCTCCTCGACGGCGCCGACCGAGTGATCGTCCCGACCGAGTGGAGCCGCAAGGTGTTCGTCGCCAGCGGCGTGACCGCGCCCGTGGTCGTCGTGCCCCACGCGGCGTGCGACCCGGTACCGGGCGACGGCGGGGTGCCGCTCGACCTGCCGCCAGAGCTGGTCGTCTTCTATACCGTCGCCCGCTGGGATCAGCGCAAGGAACCGGCGGCGGTGGTCCGCGCGTTCCTCGACGCCTTCACCGCCGACGACCCCGTCGCGCTCGTCGTGAAGACCACGCCCTTCACGCAGTACCCGACCGAGGAGCAATGGGGACAGGCCTCGAGCCTCAGCGGCACCACCATGCTCGAGATCGCGCGGCTCGTGCGCGAGCACCGCCGCCCGCCGCTCGTGCGCGTCGAGATCGACGACTGGCGGCCGTCCCGCCTCGCCGGCCTGCACACTCGCGGCGATTGCTACGTCTCGCTGTCCCACGGAGAGGGATGGGGCGTCGGTGCGTTCGATGCGGCGGCGTACGGCAACCCCGTCGTGATCACGGGGTGGGGTGGGCAGCTCGCCTTCCTCGACCGTGACTCGGCCTTCCTCGTCGACCACACCCTCGAGCCGGTGCAGCACTTCGAGCCGCGCTCCTACGCGTCGGAGCAGCGGTGGGCCGTCCCGCGCATCGACCATGCGGTCGAGCTCCTGCGCGCGGTGGCACGCGACCTCGACGCGGCGCGCCGCAAGGCCGCACTCCTTCGAGCGAAGGTGCTGCACGACTACTCGTCCTCACGAGTCGCGGCGACCCTGCTCGACGCCGTCCCCGAGCTTGGGGCCGCGGTCGACACGTACGCACGGTCGGTGCACGCTCGGTCGCAGGCCGCGGCCACCGTCGAGCCCATCCCTCGGGTCGCGCACTTCGTGTTCGGGCTCCGGGCGACGCCGGAGCCGTTCCACCTGGTGCACTTCCTCGCGATCGCGTCGTGCCTCGCAGTCGTGCAGCCCCACGAGGTGCACGTGCACTGCCACCACCTCCCGTTCGGCCCGTACTGGGACCTCGTCGAGCCGAGGGTCGTCCTGCACCGGGTCGAGCCGGCGCAGGCGGTGAGCGCGCATGTCTACGACGACCCGGTCGTCGCCCACTATTCGTACGCGCACCACGCCGACTTCGTGCGACTCGACGTGCTCGCAGCGCACGGCGGGCTGTACGCCGACCTCGACACGCTCTTCGTGAGCGACGTACCCGAGCATCTCTGGCGGGCGCCGTTCGTGATCGGGCGCGAAGCCGATGTCGACGACGGCCACGGCCGGGCGCGCCCCGCGCTGTCGAACGCGGTCCTCATGGCGAAGCCCGGGTCGGCATTCGTCGACGCGTGGCGCGCCGAGATCGCCGGTGCGCTCGACGGTACTTGGGCCAACCACAGCTGCTTCCTCGCGTACGACCTCGCGACGCGCCTGCTTGGCGAGGTGCACGTGGAGTCACAACGGACGTTCCACGCCTTCGAGCCAACTCCCGCGGGGATCGCGCTGCTCCTCGAGCACCCAGCTCCGGATCTCGACGGCGTCGTGTCGCTGCACCTTGCCGCTCACCTGTGGTGGGAGCGGCACCGCGTCGACTTCAGCGCGGTGCACGCGGGCATGATCGACGAGGAGTGGGTGCGCACCTCGCCGTCCACGTACGCGTCCGCTGCCCGACGGTTCCTCCCGGAGCCGGCACCCTGACATGCGGCTGGCGTCGGTGCTCCCGGCCCACGGACGACCGGCGTCGCCGATGCCCTCGGTCATCGGCGGATCGCATGCAGGAGCCCTCCGTGCCCATCACGCCGGGCGCGCCAGCTGGTCCTCGGTGACGGCGGCGGGCTCGGTCGACTCGATGAAGTCGGTGAGCACCTGCCGGAACCGCTCGGGTGCCTCGCAGTGCGGGAAGTGACCGACGCCCTCGAAGACCTCGATCCGGCTGCGCGGCAACGCCGTGTGCGCCGCGGCCGCGTGCCGGCTCGGGATGATGGTGTCGTTCTCACCCCACATGATGAGCGTGGGGATGCTGTCCGCGAGCGGGAGCCGGTCGCGCGCGCTCACGCGCTGGCCGCCGAGGTCGACGACCGAGCGCAGGGTGCGCCCGAAGGCGGTACGGGTCGCGGGGTCGGTGAGCGACTCGTAGCTGCGCCACATCTCGGCGGTGTACGCGCTCGGCCGCAGGCCGACGCGCCGCAGGCCGGCAAGCACACCACGGCCGGCGTTGCGCCACACCTCTGCGAACAGGACGGGGAAGAGGTACTCGATCCCGGGGAACGCCAGCGCGCGCAGCAGCGGCGTGACCTCGCGTCCGAGCCCGCCCGAGCCGACGAGCACGAGGCGCTCGCAGCGCGCCGGGAACTGGTAGGCGAACTGCATCGCGACGCCACCGCCGAGCGACTGCCCGACGATCGTCGCTCGCGGGTACCCGAGCGTGACCATGAGATCGCGCAGGGTGCTCGCGAACGCACCCAGCGAGTAGTCGCCGTCGTCGGGCTTCCCCGACGCGCCGTGGCCCGGGAGGTCGGGGGCGACGACGGTGAAGTGCTCGCCGAGCCCGGCGATCACCGGATCCCACGTCGCGGAGCACCCGGCCATGCCGTGGACGAGCACGACCACCGGCCCGCTCCCGGCCGCGCGGTACGCGAGATCCTGCCCGTGGATCTGGACGACGTGCACGCTCTCGCCCACCCCCGTCGACGCGCTCGAGCTACCGGCGCTTCGAGTTGCGGCGGACCTTCCTGCGCTGCTTCTTGCCCGGCGGCCCGCCCGATCCCTTGGGGTCGGTGTAGTCCTTCGTCTCGCCGCCGCGGCGCGACTTCTGCTTTGCCATGTGCCACTCACCGTACACGGCTGCGCTCAGCTGCCGGCGATGAGCCCGAGGTTCAGGGTGAAGAACGCCGCGCCCGCGGCCACGCCGAACGCGTGCCAGCACTCGTGGTAGCCGAACCAGCGCGCCGCCCGGCCCGGCCAGTGCAGGGCGAACAGGATCGCCCCCGCGGTGTACAGCACGCCGCCGAGCGCGGCGAGCGCCAGCAGCCGGGGCCGATCCATCAGCTCGGGGACGACGAGGAGCGCCGCCCATCCGAGCACCAGCGAGAGCACGAACGTGAGGTTCGGGAAGCGGTCGAACGCGACCACGGTGACGGTCACACCCGCGAGCGCCACCGCCCACACGACCGCGAGCAGCGCCCAGCGCAGCGAGCCGTGCAGCGCGAGCAGGCAGACGGGCGTGTACGTCCCGGCGATGAGCACGTAGATCATCGAGTGGTCGAGGCGCCGCAGCACGGTGCGCGCCCGGCCGGCGCGTGTGTAGAGGTGGTACGACGAGCTGGTCGCGTAGAGCGCGATCGCCGCCAGGCCGTACACGACCGCGGCGACGACCGCCGTCGGCGTGTGGGCGTCGGCGATCATCCAGACGAGCCCGGCCACCGAGGCGACGGCCGCCACCTGATGGATTCGTCCGCGCAGGCGGGGATGATCGGGATTGGGATGCTCGGGGTAGGGATGCTCGGGGTAGGGATGCTCGGGGCCGGGATGATCGGCGAGCATCTCGAGGGAAGCGATGCCCAATGGTGCCAGCCCCGGGCGTGCATCGGGCGTCACGTGAGAGTCCTAAGGTCCCGCTCGTGGCCGACCAGCGCGACCTCGAGTTCACCTACTCGCTCATCGACCGGCTCTTCCGGCTCAGCCTGGGCGAGACGGCCGACTTCAGCGGCGCCAAGTACGACGGCGACTTCTCGCTCACCCTCGAGGAGGCCCAGGCCCGCAAGCACGACTACGTCTGCGAGCAGGTCGGCATCGGGCCCGGCCGGCGCGTGCTCGACCTGGGATGCGGGTGGGGCCCGATGCTCGCCGTCGTCCGCACGCGGGGCGGCACCGGTGTCGGCGTCACCCTGTCGTCGGCGCAGGTCGAGGCGTGCCGCCGCAACGGGCTCGAGGCCCACCTCTTCGACGCGCGCGAGCTCTCGCCCGACGCGTTCGGTCCGTTCGACGCGGTCGTGAGCCTCGGCGCGTTCGAGCACTTCTGTTCGCCCGAGGAGCACGCCGCGGGCATGCAGGACGAGCTCTACCGCGATCTGTTCGCCCGCGTCGCGAGCGTGCTCCCCGACGGCGGCCGCTTCTACCTCCAGACCATGGTCTTCGGGCGCAACATGATCCCGCTCGAGGAGGTGAGCATCGACGCGCCGCGCGAGTCCGACTCGTGGTACCTCGCGCTGCTCGGGGCGCAGTTCCCGGGCTCGTGCCTCCCGTTCGGGTCGGAGCAGGTGATCCGCAACGCCGCGCCCGACTTCCGGCTCGTCGAGAGCTCGAGCGGCCGTCTCGACTACATCGAGACGATCCACCAGTGGCGTCGACGGTTCGGGGAGCCGAGCGTCAAGAAGACGCTGCTGAAGCTGCGCCTCGTCCCCCGGTGGCTCACCAGCGCCGACTTCCGCCTCGCCTTCACCTCTGGCGTCAGCCCCAACAGCGTCTGCTTCGAGCGCGAGCTGCTCGACCACCACCGGCTGGTGTTCGAGAAGGCCGGCTCGGGGGTGGCCGACTCGGGGGTAAGGTGAGAGCTTCGAACGGTAGAGCGTGCTTCTTCGGCCCGGACCCTGCGTGGAGTCGACGCCTCTCCTGACTCCAGAGGTGGGCCGTGATCTCAACTGCAGACGAACAGGCATTCGACGCGCGCGGCACGGACGACCGGCAGCCGGACGGCGCCCCCGGCCCCCGCAGCGTCGATCGCTTCGCCCACCCCCATCTCGGCCGCACCTCGCTCTCGATCGCGACCTCCCTGGTGCCGTTCCTCGTGCTGTGGACGGCGATGTACTTCTCGCTGTCGATCTCGTACCTGATCACGCTCGCGCTCGCCGTGCCGGCGGCCGGCTTCATGGTGCGCACCTACATCCTCTTCCACGACTGCGCGCACGGCTCGCTGTTCCGGTGGCGCCGCGCGAACACGTGGTTCGGTGCCGCGCTGGCACTGCTGTTCTTCACCCCCTTCGCGCGCTGGCGGCACGAGCACGTCGGTCACCACGCCACCGCCGGTGACCTCGACCGGCGCGGCATGGGCGACGTGCCGACGCTGACCCTCGCCGAGTACCAGGCGATGTCGCGGCGGGGTCGTCTCGGCTACCGGCTGTTCCGCAACCCGCTCATCATGTTCGGGATCGGCCCGATCTACTCGATGATCCTCCAGCAGCGGTGGGCGCCCCCCACGACCCGGCCGAAGATCTACGAGAGCACCTGGCACACCAACATCGCGATCGCGTTCACGGTCGGCTTCCTGTGCTGGCTCCTCGGATGGCAGGCCTTCCTGCTCGTCGAGGCGCCGCTGGTCGTCATCGCCGGTGCCGCGGGCCTGTGGCTCTTCTACGTGCAGCACCAGTTCCAGGACGTGTACTGGAAGCACACCGAGGAGTGGAGCTACGCGGACGCGGCATTGCGCGGCAGCTCGTACCTGCAGCTGCCCAAGATCCTCCAGTTCTTCACCGGCAACATCGGCCTCCACCACGTGCACCACCTCAACCCCCGTGTCCCGAACTACTACCTCCAGCGCGCGCACGACGACGTCGAGGTCTTCCGCAGCGTGCCGAAGCTGTCGCTCTGGGACGGGCTGAAGGCCGTCCGGTTCAAGCTGTGGGACGAAGCCACGGCGCGCCTGGTGACGTGGGGCGACGTGCGTCGCCTCCGGCTCGCCACCGCCCGCGTCTGACGATCGCTCAGTCCACCGGGACGGCCTGCGCCGGCCACATCTCGTAGGCGTCGTCATCGGGCGCGGCGCAGCGCGCCTCGTACTCCGACATGCTGTGCGGCCACTGCGTCACGATCCGGCCGCTCGGGCCGCGGTAGTAGTTGTTGCACGACGCGTTCCACACCTCGACGCCATCGAGGTCGCGCTGGATCGCCTCGTTGTAGGTGGCCATCACCTCGGGGCGCACGTCGATCCACGCGAGGCCCTCGTCGTCGAGGCGGGCGATCTGGCGCATCGTGTACCCCACCTGCTGCTCGATCATGAAGATGATCGACCCGTTGTTCGTGTTCGGGCCGTACAGCATGAACAGGTTCGGGAACCCTGCGGTCACGATGCCGAGGTAGGCCTGCGCGCCGTCGCGCCACGCGTCGGCGAGGCGGGTACCGCCCCGCCCCGTCACCTCGATGGTGGAGAGGAACCGGGTCGTCTGGAACCCGGTCGCGAGGATGATGGTGTCGACGGGCCGGTGCGTGCCGTCGACGGTCACCACGCGGTCGGGCGCGATCCGCTCGATCGGGTCGGTGACGAGCTCGACGTTGTCGCGGTTGAACGTCGGGTACCAGTCGTTCGCGATCAGCGGCCGCTTGCAGCCGTGCGGGAAGTCAGGAGTGAGCTTGGCCCGCAGCTCCGGGTCCTCGACGAGGGCGAGGTTCTGCCGGCACAGCCCCTCCATCTCGCTCCGCCGGGCCGGGTTGGAGAACGTGAGGTTCGGGTCGATGCGCTCGAAGATCTCGCGGCGCATCGCAGTCAGCACCTCGGGACGCGTGCGGAAGGCCTCGAGCTGCTCGGCGGTGTAGGGGTCGTCCTCCTTCGGCATCACCCACTCCGGGCTGCGCTGGAACACGTGCAGCTGCTCCACGAGCGGCGCGATCTCCGGGACGAACTGCACCGCGCTGCCCGCGCTGCCGATCACGGCGACGCGCTCGCGGGCGAGGTCGTGGTCGTGGTTCCAGCGCGCGGAGTGGAACATCGTGCCGGTGAACTCGTCGAGGCCGGGGATCTCGGGGATGTGGAGGTCGCCGAACATTCCGACGCCGGCGACGAGCACGTCGAGCTCGTGCTCGTCCGTGCGGCCCGGCTCCGGGCCCTCGGTCGTGACGCGCCACACCATCGCGTCGTCGTCCCAGCGAGCCGCGGTCACGGCCGTGCCGAGACGCAGGTGGGGCCGTAGGCCGTAGCGCGCCACGCAGTGCTCGAGGTAGTCGCAGATCTCGGCCTGGGTCCCGTAGGGCCGGGACCAGTCGCACTTGGGCTCGAAGGAGAAGGAGTACAGCGCGGACGGGATGTCGCACGCGAGCCCGGGATAGGTGTTGTGGAACCACGTCCCGCCGACACCCGGCGCCCGCTCGAACATCGTGAACCAGTCGACGCCGCGCTCGAGGAGCCGGATGCCGGTGCAGATGCCACCGGCGCCGGCGCCGATGATCCCGACCCGCCGGGGCGCCCGCCCGTCCACGTTCGTCACCTGACGATCCTCGCATTCAGGGCCGTCGGCGTGCCGCTTCTCCGAGCATGTGACATCTCGACCGGATATACGAGCTGTGGCGTCACATGCTCGGGTGCGGATCGGCCATGAGGCGCGGGTCAGGCGGCGCGAGGCGTGATGCCGCAGTCGGAGCGGACGGCGTCGAGCGCGTCGTCGGCGCGCGCGAGGTGATCGATCGCGTCGACCCGCGCCGCGAGCTCGTCGGGCTCCAGCGGTGTGAGGGACGCGACGTCGGCGTCGCTCCCGAAGTAGCCGTCAATTCCGAAGTACCCGTCAATTCCGAAGTAGCCATGAAGCAGATGCGTGATGACCGAGTGCTGCTCGGCCGTCGGTCCGGAGCCGACCTGCGCGGCGCCGAGCAGTCCGCGTGCGATGTCGATGCCCTCAGCGATCGCCGCATGCTAGTGAGAGCACCGTGACACCTGATCGCCGGCTGCCGGTCGGAGGTGTGGGCCCCGTCCCGGACGAGGACGAGATCGACGCGGTCGCGGCCGCGCTGCGGACGGGCATCGACGTCGGGCCGATCGTCGAGGAGTTCGAGGCGCGCGGCGCCGAGCTGCTCGGCAAGCGGCATGCGGTGATGGTCAACTCAGGAACCTCGGCGCTGCAGCTCGCGGTCGACCTGCTCGGCTGCGAGCCCGGCGACGAGGTCATCACCTCCGCGCTGACGTTCTCGGCCGACATCGCGCCCCTCGCCCGCGCTGGGATCGTGTCGGTGCTGGTCGATGTCGAGCCCGACACGTTCCAGATCGACGTCGACCGCATCGAGGAGATGATTGGCCCGCGCACGAAGGCGATCCTCACCCCGAACCTCGTCGGGAACTGCCCCGACTGGGACCGCATCCGCGCCATCGCCGACGCGCATGGGCTGCTCGTCGTGGAGGACAGCTGCGACGTGTTGCTCTCGTCGCTTCACGGCACGCCGACCGGCACGCGTGCCGACATCGTCTGCACCAGCTTCGCCCGCGGGCACTCGATCACCGCGGCCGGCAACGGCGGGATGATCGCGACCGACGACACCGGCTGGTTCGACGCGTGCCTCGTGCGCCGGCGGTGGGGGCGGCGCTCGGAGACGTTCCTCTTCGGCAGCACGAAGGACTCGTGGGAGCGCTTCGGCACGCTCGACGACGGCACGCCCTACGACATGATGTTCCTGTTCGACGACCTGGGCTACAACTTCTCGCCCTCGGAGGCGATGGCCGCGTACGCGCTCGTCCAGCTCGACAAGCTCCCGGGGTTCAACGAGCTGCGCCAGGCTCGGTTCGACGCCGTCGACGCGGTGCTCGAGCCGCACGACGACCTCGTGATGCGGCCGCGCACGACCGACGGCGTCGAGACGACGTGGATGATGTATCCCTTCCTGCTGAACGATGAGATCGAACGAACCCCCACACAGCGGTTCTTCTGGCACCGCGACGTGCCGACGCGCATGGTGTGGAGCGGCAACATCCTGCGCCAGCCCGGCTTCGCCACGATCCCGCACCGCGTGCCCGACGACGGCCTCCCGAACGCCGACCGGGTGATGGATCACGGCATCGCGCTCCCGACGTACCACTGGATGTCGAGCGACGACGCCGCCAAGGTGGTCGTCGCCACCGAGGAGTGGATCGAGTCACTGAAGACTTGACGCGTGTCTTGTCTCCCCGGCCCGAGGAGACGAACATGGCTCCTGATTGATGGACCGCGTCCCGCCGTTCGGCTGGCACGAGATCGTCACCCAGCGGGATCTCGAGAAGCTCGGGCTCCGCCTCGAAGCGCGGCTGCACCAGGAGCTGCGAGGTCAGACGTGGCAGGTCGCGAAGCTCGTCGCGGGCGCGCAGGGTGTCGTCGTGGTCGCGATCGCCGCGATCGGGGTGGTGTTGCGCTTCGCCTGACCGCAGCCGGCGCCGCGTCAGCCGCCGTGCAGGTTGCCGTAGGTGTTGCAGAGCCCGAATGCGGTGATCACGAGGAATGCGACGATCACCAGCAGGATGACGCGCCGGCGCCAGCCGTGCAGCGGCGGGGCGCCGCCCGCCGGCGCGGGCATGTACCAGTCCGGGAGGAGGGGCCGGCCGTCCGCCGCGAGCACCTCGGCGAGCGCGACGGCGTCGTCCGCGAGCGGCGCATCGGGGTCGGCGGCGAGCGCGAGCGCCGTCAGCTCGGCGTCGGTCGGGAGGGCCTCGTGCACCTGCACGCCAGGACTTCGGAGCGGAGCACCGGTCCGGACGGGTCGGCCTCGGCCGCGGCACACTGGGGCGCAACCGCGAGACGGGGAGCACGACCATGGCCGAGCAGCTCGTGGGCACGGTGACCCACTACTTCGGCAAGCCGCAGGTGGGCATCGTCCGGATCACCGAGGGGGGCGTCCGGGTCGGCGACACGATCCACGTGCTCGGAGCCCACTCCGACTTCACGATGAAGATCGGGTCCATGGAGCTCGACCACAACGCGGTCGAGTCGGCCGACGTGGGCGCCGAGGTGGGCATCAAGATGACCGAGAAGGCCCGGGAGCACGACCGCGTGTATCTGGTCGGCTGAACGCAAGCCCGTTACGTTCATCGTCAGGCGCGGGAGCTCATCGTCAGGCGGGGGAGGGGACGTATGTCGGTCGGTGATCTGGTGAAGCGGGTCCTGCTCCTGTCGTTGGGCATCGGGTTCGTCATCGTGCTCGGGCCGCCGGCCGAGGCGTCCGACGAGAGCAGCGCGAAGAAGCTCGTGATCACGAATGCCGATGTCGGCCGCGGCTTTGTGGCCC